>DASUNE010000141.1:0-4523 GCA_036277315.1 Sulfuricurvum sp. | reverse complement strand
TTACGTTCAATCAGTGTACAACCGCTTTTACGTAAAATTGCTTTTTGTTTGGCATTGGCGGCACAAAAGGGTTTTTCATAAAATACGACCAGTTTCATCATTACTCTATCCCGATGACTGCACGTCCGCGACGGTTGAGGTAAAACGTATCGTACCCATCATCACCGACACTCATACACTCCCCTAAATATCCCTCATCATAGAGTTCAGAGATAATATTTCTAACTTCAGCTTTATCTAGTTGAGCATACTCGGCTATATCATCCGATTCGTAAATGTTGTATTCCCATTCATCACTAAGATTGAAGATGGTTTTCATCACTTTTAGTTTTGTCTCAGACATGGGATTCCTTCAATAGGTCAATTTGTTTCGTCAGTACAATCGCTTGAAGCGGGTGAAGTTTCTCGCTCTTCATCCATGTTTCAAACTCTTTGACATAATGTGCTTTGATCTCTAAATGCAACTTTTGTACTTGACTTGCCAGCTCGGACAAAAGCCCTTTTGCTTCATAAAACGTTTGGTGTTTAAGCGGTCTTAGGCGGCGGATCACTCCCGCTACAAGCTTATCACTGTGATGCTCTACCGCCAACTCCAAAAACTGTGAAGCATGGAGGGCGGAGGCATAATGCTCATTCCAGATACGGCCGTTGATCATCTGATCGCAGGCTTGATCGAGAAAAACAGGGGCAAAATCAAGCGTCATCAACAGTTCTGTAAAATCATTATCCACCAATGCCCGAAAAAGCATACGACTACGGTTACGGATATGATTTCGTAGCTCGGGATCAGCAATCACAGTAGGATTAAGACGTGTAAAGCGTTCATACGCTCCCAGTCTCGAATGATTGAAGGCCATAATGGCTACATCGGTATTGGGATCTGCTACTTGAACGGGATGCGAACCGCTGGGACGGTGAAATGCCCACAGCAGTCGGGCTTCATCGTCCTCATGATACAAGTAGATGCCATCCCCCTGCTCTTCAAAATCCAAATCATCTTTGAGATTTTCAATATGTTCACGGTAAGTCAAAGTAGACGACGTCTCCATAGCGTTCAAACCTTTTCAAATTTTTTTTCTCACTGAGCAAAAAGAGGGTCTGCATTGCGGGTGCTTTCTCAACCGTAAAATAACCGTCGCTCAAAATAACTGCGAGATTTTTTTCACCTGCATGGGTATGTAAATACTCTATTACAGGCGCAAACTGCGTACCGCCATTCCCTTTTGCAAAACTAATATTAAATAATATTCCTTGTGCATCGTAGCTTTTTTTCTCCTCACTGTAGACCCGTTCATCAAACGGAAGTACGCTCACCTCGAAATCGTGACTCATGCAAACAATAGAGTCAATAATCCCCAAAAAGCGTGCAAACACTTCACCCGTAATACTCATCGATCGATCCAAAAAGATAAATAAGCTCAAACGGTTGCGGTCATATCTATATCCTGGGAGATAAAGCTCCTGATGGATAAAACGGCGGTTTGGGTGGGAAAAATCAGACTCTTTGTCAAAAAAGCTCTCCGACATATAAGCGTGCAGCAACGTGTGCAGATCGATCGAGGGTTTGGTAATCTCATCAAACATCTCCAGCAGAGATGCGGGAATATTACCTTGCTTACGCGCTGCACCCATCGCTTGGATGATCAGTGCATCAATCTCTTCTTCGGCGACTTTTGTATCACCTTCATTTTCGATAATGTCCATTTTTTGCTGTGTTGGATTCTCTTCGCTTTGCTGACCTTCTCCTTCATTACTCTCACGATAGAGGGCGTGGTATACCTCTTCGACACTTTTGTCACGAAATGACTCGATGACCATCGCCTCATCATCCGCAGAGCCTACCCGTTGAAAATCGCTGAGCAACAGACCGATGACGATATCGCAACTGCGATTCCATGTCGCCTTGTCCCGTCCGCGCATACGAAACGGATGTTTTAGTAGGATATGCAGCAGTACATGGGCATAAAGGTATTTAAGTTTGGCATCGTCAACCTCCCCCTCTTTACTCGCATCGATGCGGATGGTTGAACCGTCCGTTTCAAAAAGCATATGGCGGTTATCCCACTCTTTATGCGGTATGGAGAGGGCTAAAACACTTAAAAAAGGGTGATCAAAGAGAAACTGAACCCGTATTTTTTGTATTCGTTCTTCAAACGATGGGTGCAACACGTCACACCCATCTACGCTTGCCGCTATGGCACTGAAGCTTGCCTCTGTCGAGGCAGATGTTTTCACAGTATGTAGTCGCCATAGCGCCCAATCCATTTGTCAAATTCAGGAGATGTGGCGATGTTTTCGTCTTTGACTATCGCATCTTTGATCAACATCACACCAAATTCAGTCGGCAGTTTTTGGGCAAATCCGAAAAGATGGGTCGTTTGCTCCTCGCTTCCCCGATACAGCTCCACCAGCGCCGATACGAGTGCATAAAGCAAGGCTGGCTCACTGCGCTCAATTTGCGGATATTCTCCTGCGTAGATTGCACCAACATCGGGAAGTTTTTCATACACCTTCACATACGATAAAAACTCTATCCCTGCCCCATACCCGATCAATCCGTAGATAATAGGGGCTATTGCGGAAGTATTGTCCGTGTGTTTGATAATATTGGAGAGCATATGGTAACTTCGTGGGGTTGCGAATGCCGGATTGCTGTCATCTTCGCTTACGGGTTCACAGGTTAACAAATCAGGACGAAAGCCCAAAAATCCTATAACAAATGAGTGCAGTCCCTCACGTATGGCAAAGAGTTTAAAATCGTCAAACCGTGCCTCAACACTCAAATGGACCATACGGTTTGCCAGCGGTGTGGGGAGACGAAAGACGACACCGCGGTCACTGATACGGTTCCCTGCACAGATAATACGCCACCCCTTGGGCAATTCATACTCCCCCATTTTACGATCCAATACCAGCTGATAGATCGCCGCTTGTACCGACGGTGGTGCGGAGTTTAGCTCATCGAGGAACAATATCCCGCTTGAGGCAGGATCTTTTGGGAAGAAAACGGGAGCCATCCACACCGTCTGCTCATTACGGATTGCGGGGACACCGCGTAAATCGACGGGATCCATTTGAGAGAGACGGACATCCACAAGCTGTAATCCGTGTTTTTTAGCAACATCGGAGACGATGTACGATTTTCCGATCCCCGGAGAGCCGTGGATAAAGACGGGTATATCGGTTACTATGAGTGTATTGAGATGGGTATATAGCTCTGTCGTGGTAATCGAGGGTGTTTTCACGCCGATGCCTCAGCAATCAAACACGTAAAGCAATGCTCTTGATCGTTACACGAAGCACATGCTGGAGCCACTTTACCAATTGCATCATAAAGAAATTTCTTCCAAAGTTTATCTTTGGGTTTCATTTTTGCCAGGCGTGGGAAATGTTCAACCATATAGGAACCCATCTGCGTGCGGCTTTTAAATCCAAGATCTTGATACAGATGGTTCATCTCTAGAGATTTAAGTGCAATTAACGGCGCAACGCAATAGCGTGCTTCTTCGTTAACCGCGTATTTTTTCAAATAGGTATCAATCTCATGAAACATGATGTCATGCTCTCTACTTCTCATAGTACAGACTCCTCGTACGTTTACAAAAGAGATGCATATTTCATACTAAAAGTGATTGTGAGTCACCCTACACGCAGTTTGGTACGCCCTGTAAACAACTTCAAAAAATCGTATATGTCACTGAGGAAAAAAGCGCGGGTATCTTGATGTTCAAACCGTTGTAACCATGGACGCTCTTTGTTCAGCAATCCGCGACAAGGGATTACAAACTCCTCCTTAGGGAGAAGCGGCTTGAGCATACCGCAATCGTTGATCGCTATAACGATAGCATCGAACAGCTCATCGAGCCGGTCATCTTCGTCGTAGTGGTAAAGCTTCCCATCCATTTTATAAAAGCGGTAGATGGCTAATATCTCGTGTGCTTTATCGACTTCATTCATCTCATTTCCCTCCTATTGCGACTGCATACAGCAGCGGCTTGTCCGACCATTGCAAAGCTTCCTCATCATAAAATGCTCCAATTCCGCTGCACCCGACACCCAGATGTTCACACGCCAGATACATATCGTGCGCATAAACCCCTGCTTCAATATGTGCATGCGCCGTAAACTGCTGTGCGTAAATTAATAATACTATATTCGCACCTGCAATAAAGCGTTGTTCTAAAAGCAAATGAACCAGCTCTCTGCGATAGTCTCCCGCCATAGACAATTGACCTTTTCGATACACTCCGCGTTGCATAGAGTGTGCTTGCAAAACGATCATAACCACTTCCAGTGACATAGGAACGATTAATTGCATCAGCATACCCATTACGGCATCATTCATAGCCTCCGGGCTAAACTCTCTGGCACTGCGTCGGGTGCGATTGATACTGGGATAATCATCCCACTGCGTGACATCATTGTTTTGCGAATAGATGGGGGTATTTTTAATATTGACGGATAATTTCTCATTTTTAACCGTGTAATCCGTAGGCTGTACGACCATCAGGGGATTTTTTAGT
>DASUNE010000140.1:0-37535 GCA_036277315.1 Sulfuricurvum sp. | reverse complement strand
TAGGTTTTAGCGGGTGTGCCCAAAAGGGGACATTTGATATGTTTAAGATGGATGAGGCGCATGCAAAAGCCGTTGAACAGTTGCGAACCGGTGCTGTTGTGCAATCTTTGGAGACCAAAGCATTGGTTTCTGCTGTCTATCTTAATCCTATTTATCCTGAAAAGTACAATGAAGGTGAGTATTTTGTGGGTGCATTTTATTTTGAACAGAACAATCGAAATCTTAAAAAATGGGATTTAGACACACATGGGTATCAATTGACCCTCAATGGACAAAAAGCCACGGCAATCGAGGAACTTGAAGAGTCAGATCCAAGACGCTCATTGATACCGGTTCAAAACAACTGGAACAAATATTATTTTATTCGATTTGACTCTGTACCAGAAGGAGTTTTGACGCTTCTGCTCGAAAATAATCAGACTGGTCGGGTTGCACTAAATTATCAAAAAGGGAAGTGATTTTCACCTCCTCCCCCAGTATTTTTTTATAGATGACGTAATTGGCAAGAACTTTTTTGCCATACTCTCGGTTTTCATCGTTCCCCATCAGCTCCATACTCATAAAAGGCTCATAAGGTCCCGGCAAAAATCGACCGCTTCCATCGGTCAACAGGCGCTTGGTAGAACCGAATCCGGCGTTATACCCATAAGCAACCAAAATCGGATTGTAATATTTGTCTGTCAAATGTTTCAGATGAGAAACGGAATACGCAATGCTATACTCAGGCTTCAGCATATCAAAATAGGTGTTGGGCTTGAGGGGGCTTACTTTACTGATCGTATCCACATTAAACGGCATGATCTGCATCAATCCCAGAGCATACGATCGTGAAATCAGTCCTGGGATAAAACGTGTTTCTTGGCGCATCAGCGCATAAATCAATGCTTTTTGGTCATTTGTGAGAGATGTCATATAGGGATCGTACGCCATAGTGAAATTGTGAATATAAGGCTCATACGTACGCTCTAAGATATACCCTTGAATCGCCACAGAGTTTTCACCGTCACTGCGGTCAATAAGACTTGCGATTGTTTCGGGATTGGAGGCCATCACTTCTTGAGAAAACTCTCTCCACTCAAAAGGATCTATCCCTGTGATACTGTTAGGGTTATTGGTGGTCGGAAGTGTGGTGAAATAGTTTTCGGTTGGCAGATCAAGAATCTCGCGTGCATACAGTACGTACATGTTAATATCTAAACTCTGAGAAAGCTCAGATAAATAGGTCGTGTCTTGGGTTATTTTATAGAGCCAAAAAAGAGTTTTGTCTTTATCAATAGAGGCCGTATAACGTTCTTTCGCTGCTTTGAGATGTTCTAAGGCATTGATCATATTGCCGTATTTGAGTGCATTCATCGCCAAAAAGAAATGCGTTTGCGGCGGGTACTTTCCAACGGTGACCGTCGAAAGGGATTGCTGCAACTGATCCATCTTTGGATCGGTAACACTCAAGTAAACGATTTGAGGAAAAGCCGGAGTTTGCATTAATGCGCTCAGTATGTCAGGCGATAGCAAATGGTTGAAATGATCATAACGAAACTGAGCCCCAGCCAGACGGAAGAGGATGTTTTCGTTAGGAAGAGTATCAACTGAGGTATAAAAACTTTCCTGATTCATTACCGTAAGCCATTGTGTGTTACCAAAACGGTTATTGAGCCGTGCAGCAATCGCTTCTCGTTCTTCACTTTTTAGTGCCGTTGCTTTAGCCGGTGTAAGGGCGAGCATCAAACAATCATCCTGCTCAATAAAGGGGAGGTCGCATGCTTTTTTTTGCAAACAATCCGTTGTGTATTTCACTTCTGCTTCATCGGTTTTTGCCGAATAATCGAATAAAAAACGCTCGTTGACCGTTTCTACTTGATAAAATGCTTCACTTGCCTGGGAAGCACTAATGTCTTGATGCAAAAATTGCCAGATTAAAAAATTCTTTTGACGTGAGGCTGGTTTATCGTTGATTTCATCGAGTGTGACCCCCCAGCTGGAGGTAATGAGGAGAATGCTAAGAAAAAAAGAACGCTTCATCCCAAAACCAGCGCATTAATAACATTGACCAAGATAACGTCGATGACATTGAGTGCTACAATCAAGATAATCGGAGCCAGATCAAGGCCGTTAAATACCGTCGGCATAAGGCGACGAAGAAGTTTATAGGCAGGTTCTGTGAGGCGATAGATGATTTGTACGATCGGATTATAGGGATCAGGCCGTACCCAGGAGAGGAGGGCGCCAATAATGAGTATCCAAATGTAAACCGTAATCAAAGAATGGACAATCCCACCCAATCCAGAAACAATACCCTCGATCATTTGACGACCTCTTTTAGATAATTTTTAATGTGCGCATACAAATCGTTAAGCTCAGGACCATGCTCTGCGCCTCCGATCAAAATTCTAAGAGGCTTGAACAGCGATTTTCCTTTGAGTTGCGAGTGCTGCATCAAATAGTTTTTGTAGGATTCATAATCATCGAAATGAGGCGCCTTGATCGTTAAGTCACGCAAAATATCGAATCCTTCTTTGTATTCCTCCGGAACAATTTTGGGTGCAAAAATCGCCCCTATCTTTTCTCGCAATTCTTTTAAGGTACTGGTTTCGTCTAAAAAGAGTTTCGCAAGCCGTCCAATCTCATCATCGGCAAATCCGACGTAGCGGGAGAGTTCTTTGGGGTCCATCATCTTCAGATGTTCGCGGTTGATGTATTTTAACTTGTCAATATCAAAATGGGCAGGCGATTTGGAGATCGTTTCTAAACTAAACCATTCAATCGCTTCTTCCAAAGTGAAAATTTCTTTAGGCGTTTTATTTCCCATCAAAATGAGATAATTAATGATTGCTTGAGGTACAAATCCCTCTTCAAGAAGCCATTTAACGCTTGAGGCATCGTCACGTTTGGACATTTTTTTGCCCTCAGTGTTTAATATGATAGGCAAATGAGCGTATTCTATGGTTCGATCATACCCAAGCGCTTTTTGAATCGCTATTTGCTTTGGGGTATTGCTGAGATGATCTTCACCTCGAATGATCAGCGATACATCCGAGAGCATATCATCGACAGCGCACGCAAAATTGTACGTCGGATATTTATCCGCACGCATAATGATAAAACTGTCAATATCATTGGGGGCAAAGGTCGATTCACCTTTGATAATGTCATGAACCGTGATGGCAAGGGCAGGTTTTTTAATGCGAATTGTAAAAGGGTTGAGATTATCAATCACTTCTTCTGCATGAAGATTTTCACAGGCGCCATCGTATCGATACGCAATTTTATTTTCCTTTGCCTTTTCACGTGAAGCTTCCAGTGTCTCAGGTGTGCAAAAACAGCTGAATGCTTTTTTGTCATGCAAAAGCTGAAGGGCCATAGCTCTGTGAAATCGAAGATTATTACTTTGCAACTGATGCTCTTCATGGTGAATCCCGAAAAGATCAAGAATCGCGAGTATCTCATCTTCTTTTCCCGGAATATTGCGTTCTTTGTCTGTATCTTCGATACGTAATAGAAGAGGTTCATTGCGTTTTTTGGACATTATATGATTAAACAAAGCGACTCGAAGATTGCCGATGTGCATATCTCCCGTTGGGCTTGGGGCAAAACGAAGCATTAAAATTCCTAAGTTAAATTATGAGTGCAATTTTAGCAGAAACTCTTTTAAGGACTCCATTTTATTGCAGTATTGATGCAATTACATGATACAATTAAAAAAACTATACATTAAGCATCGAGTATTTTATATGGCTATGGACAAAATTACAAAATACACACAGTTCTTTGATCTTTTGATTGTGGGCAGTGAAACAGCAACCGGCTCTCTGGTTGAGCTTACTCGCCCTTTTTTTCGAAGTGTTCGGGCCTTATCTTTTAATGCTATAACCAAAAACAGCATCTCATGTCACATGCTTATGATCGTTGGCAGTGTGGGTGAAGTATCATCTCCCGAAGCTCGTACCCTTATCTCTCAGATAGGGCGTATTGACACTCTTGTCCTTTCGGACGATACTTTGCAGCTTGGTCTCTACAAGGAAGCTTTACACATGCGAGCCGCGTATGTCGGAAAAGTGATGGTCAATGAATCCGAATTATCGCAAGCGCTCTTGGCGGTCTTGCCGACTATGATCAAAAAGTACAGTGAATCGCTTGTTGCGGTCAATCACAAACATATTGCGGAACACGCTCAAACGCTCTATTGGATCCAAAAAGAAAATAAGGGCGTCTACGCTAACGATGCATTCAAAAAGTTTTTCTCTATGACCTCTTTGAGTGAATTTGATCAATCTGACCATTCTCATCAAATCTTCGATCAGACCATCTCGTCGGTTCGAAAAATTAATGATGGAGTGGGGAATCCCCATTCGGTTACCATTCACTCGATACCGATTAATAAATCGGAGACTCTCATAGAAATCACTCCGATTGAGTACTTTCCCCCGCAAGAAGAATTGATTTTTTTAAATCGAATCACCTTTATTGAGGTCTTAAAAGATGCTTTTTTGATCCATAATGAGGAAGATGAACCTGTTCCCGTGGTAATAATACTGATTGAAAATCAAGATAAGATCGTTGAAGAATTTGGGGAAAACATCTACAATGATACCTGTAAAGAGATATTAACTCTGGCAAAAAAACATTTTGGTTCTATGTCTCAAATGGCGTTATGGCATAAAGATGTTTTCTTATTGACCAATGAGAGTTCGTCTTTGGATGAATTGAAAGACTCCCTGGAACGGTTGCACGAAAATGTTGTTTCGCATGCCTACAACCAAAGTATCATCCCCGTACTCAATTCATTTGTCCTTGACTTTTCCAAGCTCGAGCTTAATAAAGCGATCAATATTATCGATAATATTCATTCCAAAAAGCTGTTATCGGGTGATTTAGCCAATCTTGTTTACCATGAAGTCTTTTTTGACGACCGGACACATTCTCTGGCGGATCAAGCAATACATTATTTGGAAAAGCTCTTCTTGTCTAAATCTCAAGTCAAATTGCTCAATTTTTATAAAGGGATTCGTATCAACACCCTCGGACAATTACTTAAAATATCGGATGGCATGGTATATATTGGGATTGAAAAGATTCAAGGGTACGCTATGCAGCTGGAGCAAAGTATCGTTATCCAAGCGACAAACCTCCCTTTTGACATTTCAGCAGAGATAAAAGTGGTCAACATCGGAAAGAAAATAGCCGTTTTGCGTAATTTTGAACCCTTACGAGCGTCTGCAAATAACCGAAAGCACATTCGAATCCAAAGTGATCATCGGATGCATGTGACGCTTGGGGCACTAAAGCAGGTTATGTCGGCTACTATTTTGGATATTTCCATCAAATCGATCGCTTGCCGTATTAATAATGCTAAAAACTTGCCACCAATTGGAACATTGATCTCAATGCAGTTCCATCTTCCTACTAAACGTTTTGAAGAGGGAACGGTGAGTATGAATCTAACGGGGCATGTTGAGTTTATACACAGTACGGATGACTTTACAAAACTCGTGGTTTTACTTGATCTAGAAGAGCCGTACGAAAGCTTTTTGATTGAATATATTTATTCCAGACAACAAGACCTGATTGGTGAATTGAAATCGATTGTAAATAAGCTCTAGAAGTGAAATAACAAAGAGTTAGAATTAATCTGGTTGCTAATAGTGACTCTAGATGCTGACACGGACTTGAAATACTACATAAAATGGAAGATTGAAACCCTTACCCCTATCTTTCTGTCTAAAAAAACATTTACAAGTTAAATTTTATATGAAAAATAATAGAATTGGTTATATTTAAAAAGTAAGCCCCTTAAAGTTTCAGTAAAACAAGGAGCGTTCATTTTATCAAACTGAGCTCAGGCATTGTCGCACGCAAGGAGATGAAAATTCATGGATTATTCAGAGAGCATTATCAACACAGTGCGTGAACCCTTGATTGTTTTAGATCAAAATTTAAGGGTTCTTTCCGTCAGCCGCTCCTTCTATGAATTTTTCAAGGTCAAGCCTGAGGATACCATCGGGCAGCTTATATACGATCTGGGCAACAAACAGTGGAATATCCCAAAACTCCGGGAATTGCTCGAAACCATCCTTCCTCAAAAGACCACCTTTGATAATTATGAGGTTGAACACGATTTTGCCACCATCGGCAGGCGGATCATGCTTTTGAATGCCCGTCAAATCGAACAAGTCAGCGGCAAAGAGCGGATCATTCTTCTGGCCATCGAGGACATTACCGAGCGTAAAGAGATAGAAGCCGGGTTGGAAAAGACCCGAAAAGAGCTGGCGGTTATTAAAAAATCCGCGGATGAAGCCAGCGAGTTTGCTGAGAGCATCATCAACACGGTGCGTGAACCCTTGATTGCGCTGGATCAAGACCTCAGAGTCGTCACCGTCAGCCGCTCTTTCTATGAATTTTTCAAGGTCGAGCCTGAGGATACCATCGGGCAGCTTATCTACGATCTGGGCAACAAACAGTGGAATATCCCAAAACTGCGGGAATTGCTCGAAACCATCCTTCCTCAAAAGACCACTTTTGATAATTATGAGGTTGCACACGATTTTGCCACCATCGGAAGGCGAATCATGCTTTTGAATGCCCGTCAGATTAAACAAGCCAGCGGCAAAGAGCGGATCATTCTTCTGGCCATCGAGGACATTACCGAGCGCCGTGCTGTAGAAGACGGTCTGGAAAAAGCCCATGAAGAGTTGAAGGAGTTGGCCAGCGAGCTAGAACGTGCCGCTCGGGTAAAATCAGAATTTCTCTCCAATATGTCCCACGAACTCAGAACACCGCTCAACTCCATTAACGGTTTCAGCGAAGTGCTTTACGACGAGACATTTGGCTTGCTTAATGAGAAACAGAAGCAATACGTCAATAATGTATTAACGAGTGGCAAGCACCTTCTCTTACTGATAAATCAGATACTTGATATGGCAAAAGTGGAAGCCGGAAAGATGACGTTGTCCTTATCCAGCTTCCCCATGCATGGCCTGCTCCATGAGATCTCAATGCTCGTAGCGGATTTGGTCAATAAAAATAATCTTCACATGTCGCTTGAAATAGCGGACAATTTGCCGAATATTGAGGCGGATGAGCTTAAGGTAAAAGAAATAATCTACAACTTGCTTTCAAACGCGGTTAAATTTACTCCCGAAGGTGGAAAAATCGGCATTCAAGCAAAGAGAGTTGATACGGAGATAGAAATAGTGATCTGGGATACGGGGATCGGCATCGCACCTGAAAACATGGAGAAAATATTTGAAGGTTTTTTTCGGGTTGATACTCCTTATTCGCGGGTAACAGAGGGAACAGGACTCGGCTTACCCCTTTCAAAAAAGCTGGTTGAGCTGCACGGTGGTAAATTTACAGTGAAATCAGCAGGAGTCAATAAAGGGACTTCTGTCCGGTTTACTTTACCTATTTATAGCCCGAAAGGAGATGTCAAATGAAAAAGAAAGCAGTAGTCGTTGATGATAATGCGAACAATCTGATGCTGGAAAAAGATCTTTTGGAGGTCGCCGGCTTTGAAGTATTTGGAGCGGCAAACGGTGCAGACGGTATTGCCATGATACGGAGAGAAAAACCGGATATCATTATTATGGATGTGCGCCTTCCGGATATGCCCGGTACCGAGGCCATAATGATATTGCGTCAAGACAAAGAGACAAGTTGGATCCCCGTTGTTTTTGTGACCGCTTCGGTTCTGGAAAAAGAAAGGGGAGAACTCATCGCCATATCCAACAGTGGCTACATGAGCAAGCCGATAAATACGCGCACCTTTGCGAAAGAAATCAGTCAATTCATTAAATGAGTTTTCCACTATTTTAAACTTCAAACGACAGGAGACAGAGCATGAAAGACAATCCCGTAATCTTAATTGTTGATGACCAGCCCCAGAACATTGAACTGATGGAAGCCTATCTTGTGCCGCAGGGTTATGCAATACTCACGGCGGTAAACGGGGCAGAAGCGTTAAAGAAGCTCGATACTCATCCAATCGATCTGATTTTACTGGACATTATGATGCCTGGGATGGATGGTTTTGAAGTCGCCCGTAGAGTGCGGAAAAATGAGAAAATGCGACTGCTTCCGATAATCCTGGTTACCGCCTTGCGGGAAACAGAAGACCGAGTGAAGGGGATTGAATCGGGTTGTGATGATTTTATTTCAAAGCCTGTTGATAAGAGCGAGCTTTTAGCCCGGGTTCGCTCCCTGCTCAAAGTCAAGGCCTACAATGACTTGATGAGTAATTACCAAAAAGAACTGGAGATCGAGGTAGCCAAGAGGACCGAAGAGTTAAATCATGCCCTCGAGCGTGTAAAGGCAGCTTCCATGGAGACCATCCATCGGCTATCTATGGCCGCGGAGTATAAGGATGAGGATACCGGCGCGCACATCAAGCGTATGAGCCTTTATTCTGCGGCCGTAGCCCGAAAAATGGGATTGGACGAGCATACGGTTGAAACCATTCTTTATGCAGCTCCGATGCATGATATTGGTAAAATCGGCATACCCGACAGGATACTTCTGAAACCAGGCAAGCATGATCCCCAGGAGTGGGAAATCATGAAGCAGCATGCACTCATAGGGGCCAAAATTCTCAAAGGCTCGGATGCCGAGTTCATCAGATTGGGAGAGGTTATTGCCCGGTCTCATCACGAAAAATGGGATGGAAGCGGCTATCCGTATGCTCTTAAGGGTACCGAAATACCCATCGCAGGCCGCATCACGGCTATTGCCGATGTATTCGATGCTCTGCTTTCCAAACGACCCTATAAGGAACCATTTTCTCTGGAGAAATCACTGGGCATCATCAGAGAAGGAAGAGGTAGCCACTTCGATCCTGAAGTCGTGGATGCTTTCTTTGCTATTCAAGACGAGCTACTCGCGATTAAGAAGCGATGTGATGACGATAAAATCGACTAAATCAATAAAGTTTTGGGAAAAGTTGATCACCCAGTAAAGTTTAAAGTGCTTGAAAGTACGCTGTGTGTGGAAAATTTTGGCTATCATTTAGTTTTTATATAATTCGCTGATTTATGATATCCCAGTTCAAATTTGAAAAGAATGTATCAACATATCCTTTGGCATTCGCTCCAAAGTCCATTTGATAGGAGTGCTCATACATATCTAATGCAATGACGATTTTGGAATCCCATAGTCCATGCATATGATCCCATGACCAAACATTTTCAAGACGTTTTAGACGTTCATTATAAACGAGTAATGCCCATCCTGAACCTCCACTCAACGAAAGAGCCATTTTTTTAAATTCACTTTCCCATGCAGATACACTTCCAAAGGATGTCTCAAGACCTTTTTGTAATACTGTACTAATCTGCCCTGAAGAACCAAGATTGTCAAAATAATATTCATGCAAAATCATAGAATTAAAGGCAACCATCTGCTCTCGTTTTAGAGAACCAAGCTCAAACGGATTGCTATTTGGATCTAATAATGTAATTTTTTCTTCAATCAGTTTTGCCCGCTTCACTGCTCCGCCATAATTATTGTTATAGTGAGAAAGAATCATTTTTTCAGAGAGACCAGTTAACTGTTTTGGAGTGATTTTAAGAGGTTGTATGAATAAAACATCGGGATGAAGAGGCTTTATAGAACTTTTTACTATTGAATCGTCTGCATTTAATACAGCACCTGCCACAGCAACGGCACCTATGCTTACAAATTCTCGTCTATTCATCCTTTATTCCTTAACTGTAAATTTATTTCGTCATAGTATAGTTATTATATGTAAGATATTTATAAATTATATTTACTAGTAAATCAATATGAGTTCAAATTATAATAACTGCTGACCAAAGCATTACATAAAGAGTTATGGCAAAAGGAAGATTGATAGTAAAAAATCAAATAGGATAAGAGTTAAAAATGAAAACTTAAAGAAAAAAGTGGAGACCCTAGAGGAGACTTAATAAAGATTAAAGTGGCTGAAAGTACGTTGTGGAGGGAAAGTGTAGTGGTGACTCCAAGGGGATTTGAACCCCTGTGGCCAGGATGAAAACCTGGAATCCTAACCGTTAGATGATGGAGCCACATTTTAGGATGGATTAATTCCTGAGCCGAAATTATAGTGATAAAAAGCTGAGAAAAAACTAAAACATAGAGGAAAATCCATTATGTTTTAGCGTCTGAGAATAGGGGAGAGGGTATTAACTGTTGTAAAATGAACGCAAGGCACGGATGATGACAGCATTTTTAGAAATACTCTCTGCTTTTGCATTGTCATCTACGAGTTCATAGACATCCAACGGTAATGAGATTGAAAATGTTTTGGTTTCGATTTTTTTACGTTTAGAGATAAGGGCAACAACATTTTGCAGCATTTCAAGAATCTTTTTCGTATCGATTGGCTTTTGAATAAAGCTATTTACACCGACTTCAATAGATTCTGAGATTTTTTGGATGTCATTGCTTGCAGAGATAACAATAATGATCTGTGAAGGATTAATAGAGCGGATACGGCGTGCAAGCTCAATTCCATCGATTTCTGGCATGATAATATCGACAAATACGATATCTGGGCTGATTTTTTCGTACATGCGAAGTGCTTCTGCACCGTTGTATGCAGATGTTACATCAGCAAAAAAATTCTTGAATGTAGAGCTTAAAAGGTCATTGGCAACAACTTCATCTTCTACGACCATCGCAGTAAGTTTTTTGGTTTGTTCGGTGAGTTGGATTAAATCAACAGTTGACATAGTAAGGCTCCTTAGTTTTATTTATAAGATGTTAAAAAATATCATTGTATTTTTCTAGTGAAATTATATTCAAAAACAGTTATTAACAACTTTAAAAAAAAGAATTATAGTCTTTTAAATTGTTGAAGCCATTCCATATTGTTTTCATTAGTATTTTCTTGTTGTTTCAAAAGCGAAGAAATAATACTAAGCAACGTGTCTCGGTCCATAAACTCTAAAAGTGCTGGATTGATTGATGTTGGCGAAAGTCCTTCATAACGGTTAAGAAGGTTTTGTATGTCATTAATGAGCTGTTCTTTAGTGGATTCCATAAGTGAAAGTATAACTTAAATCCTTTTAATCATCGATTGAGATCATTTTCAATCGGGATGTAGGTATAGGGCAGCTGATAATAATTTAAAAATGTTCCCGTTTTGCGGTAGCCATTTTGTCGTGCTATTTTTGAGAGATTGATCCCGATTCCCACGTAGAGTATCCGCTCGCTTTCATCGGTGATGCCCCCTTTGTAATTTCTCGTGTAGTATCCCAAGTGGAGTTCGCCGTATCGAAGGGCAGGGTGTGTAATGCAATCAAACCCTTCTGCTTTGAGAGCAATCACATATTTCATCTTTTCGTATTCCGTGACCACATCTGCTGTCTTGAAGCTTGGAAGATATTCGATTCTAAGATCGACCCTTTTGGAGAGTTCTGAGGAAGTGTAAAAAAGATAAGAGCTTAGTGAGCCCAGAGAATTAAGGATAAAATCTTCATACGAGAACCCCTGTTGGGTACTGAATGCGTCGCCGATTTCCATGGTGTTCATTAAAAAAAAGGAGGAGAGGGAACCATAGAGTGCCGCATCCTGTTGGCTATATCCCCAGCTTTGATAGAGTCCTGAGAGCCCTGAACCGACCATATACGCCGCATATAAATGCCCCGCTTTATCGGCTCCTCCGTATTTCGTTTGGGGACCGAACCACCCTTCATTGGTTGCATGAGGAGAGCTGTTTCCATAATCCCAATTGGTGATCCCCCATCCTGTGATGAGGGCGATTCCGGCAAGATTGGTAACCAAGATATCGTTTTTGATTTTATTGTTTTTTCCATAAAGAGAAAAAGAAATAATAATTATCATAAGATAAGTACGAATCAATCGGAAATACATCGGCTACTCTTTTTCTTCCCTATTCAAACTTTTGCTGTATTTTTGCAATGTTTTCGTAAAATTCTGCAGCCGAAGCATGATTTTTCCGTTCACCGAATCTTTTGGATAGTTCCCCTTTGCATCTTTATCACCTGCTTCTACACCCGTAAGTATCGCGATCCCTTCTTGTATATTGTGTACGGCATAAATCTTGAATTTACCTTTTTTTGCCGCTTCTATAACCTCATCTTTAAGCATTAAATGTTTGACATTGGCTTGAGGAATGATCACCCCGTAGTCCCCTTTTGGATCGCGGAGCATGCAAATATCATAAAAGCCTTCAATTTTTTCGTTAACTCCGCCGATTGCCTGAATTTCTCCAAATTGGTTGACAGAACCGGTAACGGCAATATTTTGAGAAATAGGAAGTTCTGCCAGGGAGGACAAAATAGCATACAGTTCCGTTGATGAGGCGCTGTCTCCTTCTATCATGGCATAGGATTGTTCAAATACGAGTGATGCAGAGAGATTAAACGGCGATTCTTTTGCGTATGTGGAACCAAGATAGGAACTGAGGATCATGACTCCTTTGGCATGGATTGGACCGCTTAGTTCTACTTTACGCTCAATATCGATAATATCTCCTTTGCCCAGACGTGTTCTTGCCGTAATACGTGAGGGGATCCCGAATCTGTGCCCACCCATGGAAATATAACTGAGTCCATTGATCACTCCGATGCTGCTACCGCTGACGTTGATCATAATGGTACCCTCGTTGATCTGTTCATAGAGTCTGTTTTGAATGCGGTTTATTCGCTCTTTGTGGGCCTGGAGAGCGGTTTCGATATCCGATTTTTCGGTTATTGATCTTTGCGCTTTATGTGCCCAGTAATCGGCTTCTTTGAGCAAATCAGCCAAAGTGCCCAAGTGGGTTGATAATTTTGAAGCGTTTTGGGCTTCACGCGCACTATGCTCGATAACCCGTGCAACCGCTTGGGCACTCAATGGCAATAAGTCACTTTTACTTGCAATTGTCCCAATCATCTGTGCATAGAGACGACTGTTTTCATCGTTTCGGGGCATATCTTCTTCGAAATCAGCACTTACTTTGAATAGCTCTTTGAACTCAGGATCATAGTGATAGAGCAAGTAGTAAAAAATTCGTTCGCCAATGAGAACAATTTTGATATCCAGAGGGATGGGTTCCGGTTCTAACGTAGTGGTGCTGATCAGTGAATATTGATGAGCAATCGACTCGATACGGATCTCTTTGGCGCGTAGAACTCGTTTCAAAGCTTCCCATACAAACGGCTGCATCAAGACTTTTCTGGCGTCAAGAATGAGATAACCGCCGTTCGCTTTATGCAAGGCACCAGGTTTGATCATCGTAAAATCGGTTACTAATGTTCCCATTTGAGAGACATGCTCGATGCTTCCGATCAGGTTTTGATGGATGGGATTATCTTCATAAATAACCGGTGCCGTACTCTTTGCATCATGAGCAATAAAGAGATTGACATGATAACGGCGAAATGACGGTGTATAGTATTCACGCATAAACGGCGGCATTTCCATCTCTTCAGGTTTAACAAAAAAATCGTGTACATTCTTAATGACATCCTCTTGAAGTGCCTCGAAGTAAGAAAGTATTTTAGGGAAATCTTTGTATCTTTTTCGCAGTTCAATAAGCAGTGTTTCGACGGTATCCGCAGTGGTTTGACGCTCCAGAGCGATAAACTCTTTTTGCTCCAGTTTGCTTAACTGGCTCACGTCGCGAAGACCGTTTTTAACGATGATTTCAAATTCGCTCATTCTTGACATTATCTCTTCTTTTTCTTTCCCTTTAATTGCCTTAAATTCGTCAGGGGTGACGGGTTTTCCATTGACAATCGGGATGAAGGTGACTCTGCTGGCGGTTGATGTATTCATCGCTACGCCATGATTTTCGGCTTCTTTTTGTAGATTTTGAAAAATATCGGCTTGCATATTGATGTATTTTTGGTTGATGCCCTCACGATTGTTTCGATACTCGTTACTTTCAAATACAGAGGGAAGGATGGTTTTAAGCAGTTCGATAAATTCGGCAATATCTTCTTTAAAACGGGTCCCGTAGCCTGGTGGAAGTTTAATGGCAATTGGTGTGTGATAGTCTTTAAAATTGTTAACGTAGCACCAGTCATTGCTGCAGGGTTCAGTGGCCGCTTTTTTCTCTAAAAATGAGGATATGATGGACTGCTTTCCACTTCCGGAGGGTCCCATTGCATAAAGATTGTATCCGTCTTGTTTTATATTGGCCCCAAAATCCACCGCGGCTAGGGCACTGTCTTGCCCGATGATTTTTGAGAGAGATTCAAGCTCCAGAGTTGATTTAAATGAGAATATATTTGGATCGCATGGACGGAAAAGAGCTGAAAAATGCAGTGGTTCACTCATGACTTTAATTCCTCTTAACAGTATAAATCTTACTCATTCTAGCATATTTTTAGTCGAGTTATTGCCGTTATACATGTCTGTATCATACGGGCCACTCTTGTAAAATTTCATATCTAACTCCATCAGCGTGGAGAGAACTTTGATAAAGTACTACTTTGGATTCGAGGATACCAACAGCTTCCGATGAGACCGTATTGATTCTCTCAAAAAACAAATCTGTATCGGTGATTTTTTTAACGCGCATCAACGTTGCATGTGGAGTGAGAATACTATCGTCTAGAGCAAGCAATGACTGGAGCCGTTCGTATAGCTTCTGCAGGGTAGGGTTTTGTGTTGTTGTTACAAAAACACGGCTTTTTTGAAAATAATCAAATGTTGTTAATTCAGATACATCAAATGACCAGTTAAAGAACAAGAGTTTTTCAATCAGTACATTGGGTTCGAAATGGTTTCCCAAAAAAGCGATTGTGACATGCAGATGTTCTTCGGCCCTCCATTGTCCATCCAAAAGAGTTGCGAATTCTTTTTTAATCTCTCCATAATCGTAAAGACGGACAGGAATAGCAAGAAAGAGACGGAAGTTATTGGAATATGACATAGAGAAAGTATAACGCAATAATAAAAAGTTTATTTGATTAACATAATATATATTATATTGAAAACAATTCCTCTCGTACAACCCCATCCTCAACCCGTAATATACGATCAAACAATGGCAGCATACGCTCATCGTGTGTGACGACGACAATGGCTACATCGTGTTCATGTGCGAGTTTCCGTAACAGTTGCATTACGGAGAGTGCTCTCTCACCGTCCAGTGCGGCAGTCGGTTCATCCGCAAGTATGATTTTAGGATTGTTCGCGAGAGAACGTGCTATTGCCACCCTTTGACTTTGTCCGCCTGAGAGCTCTGAGGGCATTTTATCTTCTTTTTCCCCTACTCCTAAATAGTCTAACAGTTCTCTGGCTTTTACATTGGCATCTTTAGTAGATACACCGTTCATCTGAGGGACTAGTGTTACATTTTCCAATACATTCAAAAAAGGGATCAGATTGTGTGCCTGAAAAATAAATCCAATGTTTTCTCGACGGATTTTACGTTCGTCTTTGATAAGCCACTTCTCATCATAGACCATCTCATTGTTCAGTAAAAGTTTCCCGCTGGTGGGCTCTGTAATGCATCCCATCATTGTGATAAGGGTTGTTTTCCCTGAGCCACTGGGTCCCAAAAGGGCTACCGTTTCCCCTGCAAAGATTTCTAATGTGGCCTCTTTGATTGCCGTAACGGCACTTTCACCGATACCATATACTTTTGATATACCGCTCATGGCGATGATTGGTGTGTTCATTTATCCCCCTATCGCACTGGAGGGATCAATACGAAGCGCCGTACGAATACCCGATAGTGATGCCAAAATACTCACAATAATAATGACAACAAAAAGTTTTAATGCGTCGGTTGGGATGAGAATGACGGTTTTGGGGAAAAAGTTGGCGCTTGCATTGGCAAAAAGATTTCCGCCGATAAACGCAAGAATCCCTAACAAAAGCGATTGCTGTCCGATCATCTTGGTGATCACACTGTTGGGTGCTCCTATAAGTTTTAAAATGGCTATTTCTTTCATCTTTCCAATCGTCATCGTGTAAATAATAAGGGATATAATAACCGACGAGACGATGAGTAATATGACGGTAAACATCCCAATTTGCTTTGCAGAGCGTTCGATGAGATTTTTAGTTAGGATATCAAATTGTTCTTGAGCCGTATAGACTTCTTGATGTTTCCATCGCTTGACTTCTCTCGCGATGTTTTTGGGATCAAACCCCTCTTTCAGGGTCAAAACAAAGGTATTGACCGTTGCAGTGGAGGTGCTATTTCCTCCACGGGAACGGTCATTACGGATTTGCTCGTTGCTAAACAAAAATTGCAGCTCTTGCGCCTCGTGAAGGTCAAGATAGACCATCGGATCACCGCCTGAAGAGACGGCTTTGTGTGTCATTCCCACAACGGTATACGTTTCACGGCCCAGCGGTAGGGAATCTCCGAGCTTCAATCCCGTTTTGGTATCGACAATCATCTCTTTATGGGGACTTTGGATTGGACGTCCCGCACTTAGGGTGTAAGGTTCGTAGCCACTAAATACGTCATAGCCCAATGCAAATACCCGTATGGATTTTTTCTTTTGAGAAATTTGGAGGCTTTGAAACGTGATCGGATGTACTTCGTCCACCCCTAAAAATCCTTTGAGCGAATATTTTAGGTCTTCATGCAGTCGTGAATTTTCGGCAAACGGTCCCAACGTATCTTTTTGCACCACCCATAGATCGGGAGCGATGTCATTGGGGACGATCATCGCATCGTGCACCATCCCCCGATAAACGCCAATCATAATCAGTACCACCCCAATGAGCATCCCAACCCCCAATGCGGTGACAATAAATTTGCCAAACGAATGGGAAATATCACGTTGTGCGAGATTGATCATAATTGTGAAGGTGATGAAATATCGATGTCCGCTTCCGCTTGTTCACCTATATGAATGGGATTTGGGATAGTGTCCAAACCAATATACACGACTCTCTCTTCCGTAATGCGGTCACTTTCCACCCCTATTCGAACCACTTTACCCGTAAATTTTTGATCCGAAAAAGATCGAAGGGTAACGGTTGCCCTCTGCCCTACGTGTACCTTCCCGCTTTGACGCTCATCGATATAGGTCTTAATCCACAGTGTTTTTGGATTGGCAATATGAAATACGGATACTCCTGCCCCTACGGTACTTCCCGCTTCAAAATCGCGCGAGATCACCACTGCGTCAAACGGTGAACGTAAGGTAAAATCATCGATTTTTTCTTGTTGCGCAAGGCGTGTGGCTTGAGATTTTTCAATGTCGTATTCAGAGAGTTTGAGCGTTGCTTTGGCACTGTCTAATTGTGCTGAAGCACTTTGAGCAGATGCTTTCGCACTGTCAAACTCGGCTTGGGTTACAAATCCCCCTTTTAAAAGAGCAGCATACCGATTGAGGGTAGTATCCGCGAGATTTTTTTTGGCTTTCATATCCTCGATAATGGCATGTTGTGATGCCATTTGAGAACGGCTTTTTGCAATGGTTGCGGTACTTTCTTGTAAATTTCCAAGAAGTTCTGAAATATCCATTTTTGCCAAGATTTGATTTTTGCTGACGCTATCCCCCTCATCCGCAAAGACTTCCTGAAGCTTGGACGTTGTTTTGGGAGCGAGCACTACTACCTCTTTTGCTTCAAGCGTCCCTACCCCGCTGACAAACGTTATTTTGGGTGCTTTTTTGGCTATGACATCGGGCATTTTTTGTGCTGAGAGCTTTGCGTACACCACAACCGATACAACCACAAAAATAACCGAGCCTATCCAAATATATTTATTTTTTATCATCGCCATCACCTTGATTAAGTAGTTTTTGCAGGTGTGCATATGCACTGATTTTTTGATATTTTGCCTGCGCCAAATCCGATTTGGCATTTTCTAAAAGAGTTTGAGACTCCAAAACATCGACATAAGTTGCCAATCCTTGTCCATATCTTCCTCCAATGAGGTGCAAGGATTTCATCGTTGCTTCTATTACACTCTCTTTGGATCGGATCGACTCATCAACACGTGTAAAATCACGATAAACCCCATACACTTCTTGCCACAATTGACGTTCAACGCTCTCGAGTTCTGTTTGAGCTATTGTCAAGGCAATACGGCTTTTTTGTGCTTGAGCGGAGAGTTGTCCACCGTCATACAAAGGGATCGTTCCTACAACTCCTGCTTGGTAGCTGTCATACGCCGAGAGTGAATCATCATAGCCATACGAGCCTACGAGAACTACATTTCCATATTTTTCATTATTCGAAGCATCCGATAAGCCTTTGGCCGAATGTATGGATAAACGTAATGCTTTTAACTGAGGATTATTTTCACGTAATTTTTGACGCAGCGTCTCTAGAGAGATGCTTTCGAGGGTTAATGTTTTGCAGCGTTTGTCTAAAATGGATTTATCTACCGAGATAAACTCATCACTGCCGATTAAAACCCCCAAGGCCAAAGATGCTTTATCGTATTCGATTTGAGCACGCATCGCACGCTCTTTTGACTCTGTCAAGGATGCTTTGAATCGTAATTCGTCTGCTTCCGTTTTTAAACCGCTGAGTCGCATATTGAGAGCTTGTTTGTATTGCGCCTCATAAAACTCTACCGAAGAGTTCGCGGTATCGATCAGTGAAGCCGTATACGCGACCCCATAATAGTGATTCCAGACTCTTTCGATCAATTCATTTCGGGTCAACTTTTTCGTAGAATCTGCACCTGCTTGCGCATGTAAAGCAGACGTGTATCGATTTCGTGAACGTCCAAAATCCCACAACGAATACGAGCCGCTGATATCACCATGAAAACTATCGCTTTGTTTGGTGGAAAACGCTCCATTGACCGGCATGACAAATGTCTTGGTTGGGAAATAGTTGCCATTCGCGTCAAGACGAGGGTAGAGTACTGAATCTGCACTCTTGGCAGATGTGACGGCACTCTCGTATTGTAATGAAGAAATTTTTGCATTGGGATGTGTCATTAACGTTTTTTCGATCGCTTCATCAAGAGTGATCGCGCCAAGATTCACTCCAAAGATCAAGAGCAAAAAAAAATGAATCGGTTTCATAACATCCCTATCGATAATATTGCTCAAATACTATCTAAGAGTAGATAAAAAATACCAACAAATAGTGAATTTAAGTTATTTGGATAAAATAAGAAAAAAATTGTGAGTACCTATGACATTTAAGATCGATGCTACATGTGGAAACGCACGAGCTTGCACCATCACCACAGCACACTCGACGATTCAAACGCCTATATTTATGCCTGTCGGGACAGTGGGTTCGGTTAAATCACTCGATATGTTCGATATGAATGATATTTTAGGGGCACAAATCATCCTGGCTAATACGTATCATACTTATTTACGCCCCGGAGATGAAACCATTGCGGCGCTTGGGGGACTGCATGACTTTACGACGTATCCTAAAAGTTTTTTAACCGACAGCGGTGGATTTCAGGCATTTAGTCTCAGCGATATCTCCAAACCCAGTGAAAAGGGTATTGAATTTAAAAGCCACATCGATGGGTCAAAACATTTTTTCACCCCTGAAAAAGTAATCGATATTCAAAACAATCTCGGCAGTGACATCATGATGATTCTCGATGATCTTGTCGCCCTTCCCGCAACCCAAGAGCGCATTAAAACTTCCATTGAACGAACGACACAATGGGCGAAACAGTCAATCGAGTATTTTCGTCACAAACAAAGTATGGGAATCGGCGTACATCAAAACATTTTTGCTATTATCCAAGGGGGTACCGATTTTAATTTCCGTACCCAATCAGCAACTGAACTGTGTGCAATGGACTATGACGGATTTGCCATCGGAGGACTGAGTGTGGGGGAAGCAAATCAGGCTATGTATGATACCGTCGAGCATACAACGCCTCTCATGCCCAAAGATAAACCTCGCTATCTCATGGGTGTGGGAACCCCGGAAGATTTGATCGAAAACATTGAACGCGGTGTTGATATGTTTGACTGCGTCATGCCTACGCGCAATGCTCGAAACGGAACCCTTTTTACCACCTACGGACGTATCAATATCCGTGGAGCGAAGTTCAAGCTCGACAGCGAGCCCATTGATCCCGCGTGTGAGTGTTACACCTGTAAACGTTACAGCCGTGCTTACTTGCATCATCTCTTCCGCTCAAAAGAGCTGACGTTCTTCCGCCTCGCGTCACTTCATAATCTCCATTATTATTTATGGCTCGTCGGAGAAGCTCGAAAAGCGATTATTGCAGGAGAATTTAAACAATTTAAAAAGGATTTTTATGCACGCCGTCAATCCTAAAATATCTCTAGGGATCAACATTGATCACATCGCCGTCTTGCGTGAAGCACGAAAAATAAACGATCCTGATCCATTGATGGCGTTATCGATTTGTGCGCAAGCCGGAGCCGATCAGATAACGATACATCTTCGTGAAGATCGTCGGCATATCCATGATGATGATGCGCGTAAAATCATTGCCTCTTCCCCTCTTCCCGTGAATCTCGAGTGTGCTATAGAGCCTGCGATCATTGATATTGTCTGTGAATTGCAGCCGCATCGAGCAACGCTTGTCCCTGAAAAACGGGAAGAAGTGACAACAGAGGGAGGGCTGGATGTCAAAGGTCAGTACGATTTAATATTAAAGGCTATTAAGAAACTCCAAGAAAATGAAATCGATGTATCACTCTTTATTGATCCGACACGTGAAGCGGTAGACCTGTCTGCTCGTTTAGGCGCTTCGTGGGTAGAGTTGCATACCGGGAGTTTTGCCAATATCTATGCTATGCGACACTCCGCCCTTCCCCATTCTCATCATGCGATTGATTCGCTTCGTCTTAGTCGTAACGAACTGGATGAACAATTAGAAAGTGCCTACGGCAACATAGTTGATACGGCAAACTATGCACGTTCATTGGGATTAAAAGTAGCTGCCGGACATGGATTGAATTATCAAAATGTCTCTAAAATCCTCACTATTACGACGATTGAAGAGCTTAACATCGGCCAAAGTATTATTGCTCGCGCGGTATTTACGGGTCTCTCTCAGGCGGTAAAAGATATGAGAGATCTCTGTCAATGATGAAAAAAATTGCCATAAGCGTTGGAGATCTAAACGGTGTAGGATTTGAGATCATACTCAAAGCGCACGACCGGATCAAAAAACTTTGCAATCCCCTGTACTGTATCAATTATACGATGGCACACCAAGCAGCTGCTCTTCTTAATACCCAGATCCCTAATGATTTTACTATGATGAAAGTATCGGGTGAATTTATCATTTCTCCGGGAGTTGTTTGCGCACAAAGCGGACGTTACAGCTATGACTCTTTTGCAACTGCGGTGAATTTGGCAACGGCTAAGCATGTAGACGCGATTGTGACTCTTCCCATCCATAAAGAGGCCTGGATGATGGCAGGAATACACTATGTTGGTCATACAGATGCCTTACGGGATTTATTGGACTCTGAAGCCATCATGATGCTTGGATGTGAAAAACTTTATGTTGCACTTTTCACCGAACATATCCCATTGCGTGAGGTACCCCAACATATCACTACGGAGAAGATAACCGATTTTCTCATCCGTTTGCATAAGAGTCTGAATCGTCATCCGATTGGTGTCCTAGGACTCAATCCACATGCCGGAGATCACGGTGTACTGGGAGATGAAGAGATCTTTATTCAAAAGGCCATTGAAAAAGCCAATCAATCCATCGGTAAACCCATTTTTGAAGGACCGCTTGTCCCGGATGTCGCTTTTACGCCGCACAGTCGTGAACACTATCCAACTCTTGCGGCTATGTATCATGATCAGGGGCTGGCTCCGCTAAAAGCACTCTATTTTGATGAAGGAATCAATGTTTCTTTAGGACTTCCAATCATTCGAACCTCTGTCGATCATGGAACAGCATTCGATATTGCCTATCAAAACAAATCTAAGATAGTAAGTTATATTAATGCGGTTGAGGCTGCTATTGAGTTATCTTGAGTAAAAAAAGGGTATACCATTAATACTTCACAAATCATTTCTGAAATAGTTTCGGTGATCACCAAAATATTGCCAGCCAATATGTATGCGGGTGATTTTACTAAAGAGATGTATCAGTCCATTCTTAAAAAACTTTCCATATCCGATAAAGAAGAGTTTTTTGACGATAAAAAAGGGGCTATCACAAAAGCACTGATCGAATATTTTGGTCAAACCTATCAAAATATTGAACTAGAGATCACGATAAAAGATTTTATTCTTAACAAACATTTATTTGATCCCACTCGTAGTGCGTCATTTGACCGGATGATCTATAAAAATATGATTATTTTGACAGATACCCAGAAAAGAAAAGATGAATTTTTAGTCTTGCCATTTTTGATATCGATACCCGAATCGATCTATCAGGAAATAATGCAATCCTTTAGTAAATTTGGCGAAAGCAGTGATACAGCTCGCTTTATTACACGTCAACAGGTTAATGCCGTTTTTGAACTGGATGAACGAGACATCGTTTTTTTTATCCGTAAAAAAATTACCATACGCCATTTTGTACCCCCCAAGAAAGTTCTTTCTGGTGTTGATAAACGGTATGCCGGTGAATCGCTTGAGGAGCTGGACGCACTCTACAATCACTATTTTCCAAATGGCATGTGGGAGGATATCAAATCTGTTTTAAAAGAGGTTCTTAAAGAGAAGCTTGATTTTACGACCATCGATAATATCACCTTTAGTAAAACCTTTATTCCTGTCTTCCGCGGGATGATAGAGATCTTGTTGATTGATGTAATGCGTCCCGAAGAACGTGATAAGATCGAAGGATTTTCCGGTTATGTACTGCGAAAATATTTTGACAGAATACTTCTTTTTACCGCAAAAAATCTTTTGTATTTTGTTGAAGAGAGAGATAGAAATGCAGAAATATTTATAAAAACTTTTTCAGATGATGTGTTGATTGATGCCAATGGGAATAAAATACAAAAATATGCTATTGTCGATAAGAAGCAGCAAAAATGGAAATATATCTCTATCCTTTCTATTTTAATGCAGTACAAACAAGCAAAATTGCGCTTAATCGCGCAAAAAGAAGTCGTTGCTGCCGCGCGTGAACAAGTGAGTCAATCCGACGAAGACCTTAAATCTGAAAAAAACAGCAAAAATGTGCAAGAAAATAAGATTGAAGATATTACTAATATGTTAGCCAATAACGATATGATCGCTTTTAAAAACAGGCAAACCAATGATCCGGCTCTCATTTCCTCTCATTCAAAACAGCATGAAGATCTTTTAACGCAAAAGAAAATTGAGTCCAATGTTCTTGATGTGATCAACAATCGTATTGCCAATAAAGTTATTGAACTCACCAGACGGCGAAAAAAGTTGGCGTATGAAGTTAAAATCGAAGAAACACTGATAGAACAGATGGCTCCGATCAAAGAGACGTATGAAGGAATTGCCCATGGATTGGCCGTTGTCTTAACGAAACGCTAAATCAAACTCTCAAGAGAGTCGATTTTTGTAGTCATCGTATCCAAATTCATGGAGTATTTTTAGCTCACCATTTTTTGTCCACACAGCGAGCGAAGGGAGTTTGATCCCATTAAAGGTTGTGTTTTTCACGAAGGTATAGTGAATTTGATCTTCAAAGATGATCTTATCGCCAATTTTTAACGGGTTATCAAAAGAATAATCCCCCATGATGTCTCCTGCCAGACAGGTATTTCCACCCAAACGATAGGTATAAGCTTTTTCCCCCGATTCCCCCGAATTACGGATCATCGCCCGATAAGGCATTGCCAGAGTATCCGGCATATGGGCTTCAGCCGAAGTATCTAAAATAGCAATATCTATCCCGTTATGGATGATATCAAGCACCGAAGCCACCAGAGGTCCTGTTTGCCATCCAACGGCTTCACCGGGCTCGAGATAAACCGTGATATCATTATGCCGGGCTTTAAAAGCGCGTATTACCTCGATGAGACGTTCCACATCATAATCTTCTCTTGTAATGTGGTGCCCTCCTCCGAAATTGATGTATTTCATCCCATCGATGTATTCACCGAATTTTGTTTCAAAAGCTTCCAAAACTCCCTCAAGCGCATCGACATTTTGTTCACAAAGGGCATGAAAGTTCAGCCCGTCAAGCTTGGAGACGATAGAGGAATCAAAATTGGCAAGCGTTGTCCCTAAGCGGCTGTACAGTCCACAGGGATTGTACAGATCAACGGGTGAAGAGGAATATTCAGGATTGACACGTAAAGAAACTGAAATATTGGGATTGATTTTTTTGACACGATCAAAATATCGATGAAACTGTCCTGGAGAATTAAACACAATATCATCGCTTATTTGGGCGATCTCATCAATATCTTCGTCTTTAAATGCCGGTGAATAGGTATGGACTTCTTTATTCATCTTTTCTCGGGCAAGTTTGGCTTCATGCAAGCCGCTGGCCGTACATCCATGAAGATATTCTCCTACAAGATCAAATGTGGACCACATAGCATACCCTTTCAGTGCGAGAATGATCTTCGCCCCTGATTCACGCTGGATACGCTGCATTAATTGTAGGTTTTTTTCTAAGAGGGCCTCTTCACAAATGTAACAGGGAGTATGGGGAAGTTTTGTGAAGTCGATGGGAACCATGATTAATCCTTGAATATAATGACATGATTGTATCATATGAAAAATACTAAACAGTTGTCGTGATAGAAAGAAGATGAGTGCTACAATAGTAAAAACAGATATTTTATCGGAGGTTTCAATGGTCCCTTTATACTATCTTGATATTGCACGTGATGCAATACGAAAACGCCTATCCGATTCTCATATTGACAAAGGACTTCTTCTGGCTCAATATCCGGAAATGTCAGAAAAGAAAGCAACGTTTGTGACGTTGACCCTTCACGGAAGATTACGCGGATGCATCGGATCTATTATTGCCCATCGCCCTTTGATCGATGATTTGGTGGGTAATGCCGAATCATCGGCTTTTCATGATCCCCGATTTGTCCCCCTTAGCGATAAAGAATTCGAAGAGGTAAAAATAGAGGTATCCCTTCTTAGTCATCCTCAATTGGTGGAGTATCGTGATGCTGATGAACTCTCACAAATCATACGTCCAAATATTGATGGGGTTATTTTACGCTATAAAAATTATCAAGCCACTTTTTTACCGCAGGTGTGGGAAGAGATTAATGATTTTGAGACTTTTTTTACACATTTAGGATTAAAGGCAGGGATAGGAGAGGATCCTCTCTCTTTCCATCCGGAGATCTATACCTATCAGGTCGAGAAGATCAAGGAGTCCTGAACATCTCTCTTAAGCGGTTTCATAGCCACCGGTCACTTTAATGTGCCACGGTTCATATCGAACACCAAAAGGATTATTGCTGGTGTAGCGAATGCAAATGTGTCCTCCATCGTACAGTTTTTTAAACACATCCGTATCTTGAAATTTTTCCGTAAAGTTAAACTGGCCATAACCCGCTTTGCCTATATCAAAGTCTCCAACACTGTGAAAGGTAAATCCAGGAGGGGCAATAGAAGAAGAGGTAAGACGCAGATCACCTTTGGAGTTTTCCATTTTTTTCAAAAAAAGATAGAGCTGTTTGACCGGTGCACGAACACCCGATGTAAGAATCAGGTCATTACCGACAAGGCGTTTTATTTGAGCGTATTTTTCTGTTGCAGCCCCTTTTAGAAGAAAGTGACCTGTCTTATCCATATAAACGACATCTTTTTTAGGAGTAATGATACTGAGCGTTGGAACCGTACGCTCTCCGTAAAATCCATACTTTCGCGGGTCCCCATAAAAAATCGATTCTATAAAACTGATTTCAGTCGATGTTAATGGCTTTTTACAACGTGATGCGGTTTTTAATAACTCATCAAAACTTAAGATATTAAATTGAACATAACCAACCTGGTTTTGAACGACATTTAATTTATGTAAAATGGTTCCCACGAGACGATTGCCACTTCCAACACCTGAACCAAAATCAACCTCATCCATCTCACCCCAAAGGGGACTTGAAGCAGCTAGTGCGCTTAGTGTTAAAAATGCTCTTCTATTCACTGCTGTGCTTCCTCGATCTTTCTCATAAAACTATTGTAATCTAAAAATATCATTTTTTAGATTACAGAGTGTATACGTTTGAAATTTTAATGGTAAATCAGCAAAAATAGTTCCAACAATATAAAATATCTTGATACTGAGCAATTTGAGAATGATAGTGTAAAGCAAAAAGCTTTACAAAGGGAAATTAGGCTTCCATCTCCATAACATTCCAAGGCAACCCTTGGGCATTCATTTCATCCATGAAAAAATCCGGGTCGAGTTGTTCCATGTTAAAAACCCCTTTTCCGCTCCATTTTCCTTCGACCATTAGTTTTGCACCGATGACGGCAGGAACACCTGTCGTATAGGATACACCTTGAGATTTGACTTCAGCATAGCACGCTTCGTGATCTTTTACTTGATAGATGTAGATCTTGCGTTTTTTACCGTCTTTGAGCCCCTCAGCAACGATACCGATATTCGTTTTTCCTTTGGTTCTTGGACCCAATGATGCAGGATCAGGAAGCAATGTTTTCAAAAATTCCATCGGAACAATCTTCATCCCTTTGTGTTCAACCTCTTTGATCCCAAGCATTCCTACATTTTCCAAACATTTCATGTGTGTCAGGTAGCTTTGGCCAAAGGTCATAAAGAAACGGATACGCTTCAATCCCTTGATATGCTTGACAAGGGACTCCATCTCTTCATGATACAGCAAATAGCTGTCTTTAGGACCTACTTCGGGATAATCCCATACTTGCATAATTTCCATCGGTTCCGTCTCGATCCATTTACCCTCTTCCCAGTAACGCCCTTTTGCGCTGACTTCGCGCAGGTTGATCTCCGGGTTGAAGTTAGTAGCAAAGGCATAACCGTGATCGCCCGCATTACAGTCAAGGATATCGATGGTATGAATCTCATCAAAATAGTGTTTTTGTGCATAGGCACAAAATACATTGGTTGCACCCGGATCAAAACCGCTGCCAAGCAGTCCCATTATCCCTGCATCTTTGAATGCCTGATCTCTTGCCCATTGTTCTTTGTATTCAAACATCGCAGCATCAGGATGCTCATAGTTAGCCGTGTCGAGATACGGGGTTTTGGTCGCGATGCACGCATCCATTATGGTTAAATCTTGATATGGGAGTGCAACATTGATAAGAATATCGGCATTGACACGGTTGATGAGGTCAATGACTTCTTGTGTGTTGTCCGCATCAACCGATGCAATCTCGATTACTCCGGCTGGAAGTTCGCTTTGAATCTCTTCACAACGTTTAAGTGTACGGCTTGCCAATATGATACGATCGAAAACTTGGTTATTCATGACACACTTATGTGCCACAACACGCCCTACTCCGCCGGCGCCGATAATGAGTGCAGTTGCCATGGAAAATCCCTGTTTATTGAAAATAGTATGTAAAAATTATAGACAAATTTCTCTTACGATTGGGTTACAAATAAAACGCATCGCAAAGAGTCAGTGCCCATATGAATGCCAACATAGCCAATGAAAGAAAAACAAATGCAGCACCGGCATCTTTTGCCCGCTTGGCAAGTTCATGATGTTCAAGCGTTACCAGATCCACTGTACGTTCAATAGCACTGTTGATAACTTCAGCCATCAACGGAACAAAAAGAGCAACGGATAAAACAGCACTGTGGACAAAAGAGATGGGCAAGATCCACGCCACGACCATACCCGAGATAAAAAGGAGGATTTGAAGTCGAAAGGAGCGTTCATTACGAGTCACTTCAAAAAGACCGTTTAACGCAAAACGGGTATTCTTAAAAAGTGTATGTTGGGTAGGTTTATTCAACGCCATGATTCTCTCCCCCCAATACCGTACTCCAGCCTTCATAGATTCCATGTTCTTGCATCACTAACTCAAACAGCAACGAGGTGCTTTCTTCCACTTGCTTGGGGGTAATGCACTCATTTTTACTAAGCGTCACTCCATACGAATACTCACTTTCGTCATTCGTAAGGTGCTCTTTCATGGCATAGCCTTGCTCAATCATTGAGTTAGCAAAGCGCTCCAATGCCGTAGGGGTTTGAAAAAAGAGATAATGTTCCACTTCGCGCGAAAGGGTTAGATCATCGCCGGCATCGACCAATGCGGCAATGGTCTCACGATTTTGTATCGTGATAAGTGCATACGGTTCTGGATAGAGTTTCTCCAAATACATTTCCCATTTGGTATCTTTAAAGGAGCCCCGTTCATAGGTGTATGGAGTATGTCTGGACATCGTTTCCGACGTCAGATTTTCAAATTTTTTAGACGTTGAAGCATAAAAATAAAGTTCACTCCATCCTTCTTTGGTGACAGTTCCGGCATAACGTGCTTCCATTTGTGCCTCAAGTGTCTGAATCAAATCATCTCTAAAGGCTACAAATTCTTTGTCCGTCCCATCGGATACTTTGACAAACAACCACAATAACCACGGCCGCTCAAGATCGGGGGATTCATCCATCAAAGACAAATCGACTTCGATACGAGAATCACCGCTATCACTGTCATTAAGTTCATAAAATTCAATCATCACTGTCTCTTTTTTTAAAAGAATTGTACCCAACCTATCCCTTATTCAGGATTGTAGCTTTGATGCAACTTTACCTTATGGCTCAAATCTTGGACCTCTTTGGGAGATACATACGGATGTGTCTGTTCATAGCGAGTCATGTTTTCGACAAAAACTTCCATCTTGGCTATGGCGGTATTGGCAATATTTTCCAAATGCTCACGCAGTTCACGGTACTCATGTTTCTCGGATGCTTCAAGGGTTACAATCAACTCGGATAACTTGCTTTTTGCCTGTTCAAATTCATTAAGCAACGATTGCGCTGAACCAAAAAGCCCGGAAAGCGGCCGGAGAGACTCACTTAATTCTTTAGACGTATGATTCATTTCACGCATTTGATTGGATGACAATACCATCTGCTGCATGATCATCTCACTTTGCTCCCGTGAACCTTTTAAAATGGTTTCATTTTCCAAGAGTGTCGTGACGATCCCTTCACTTTTTGATGTAAGAAGTTGAATATGCCGTGCAAATTCTGCGATGATACGTGAAAACTCATGCTCCATAACCCCAATAGTACTTTCAACAGAGTGTGATTTATGAAGTTTGGTGAGAGCATTTTTAATCGCAACAAGCTCATTATGTATCTCTGTTTTATCATCGGCTGTCCCTTTGATAACCGTTTTAAGATGATTAAAATGGTCTTGCTCTGAAATACGAAGCAAATCGATATGGCGATGGACAATATTATCCAGACTTGGCAACTCACTGAAGGTGAACTCTTCGAACTTTTCCTGAGCCGATTGCTGTTGCGCTAATACTGACTCAACCTTTTGAATAAAAAACTTTTGGTTGCTTAGGATTGATCCTAGCGCGTCAATCTCTTCTTTAAAAATATTTTTAAGCTGCTCATGCGTCGTATTTTCCATAGCTGCTATACGGCTAAGGGAGCCACTCAATGAATCATACAACGGTTTAATTCCATTGACTGCTTCAAAAATATTTTGCAATAGTTGATTTTTATGATGCTGATTCGATGCCTTTTGTGTTTGACTCATAACGCTCATAATAGCAGAAAGTATGATACCGATGATGATACTTAGCAGTGATTCTCTCAATACTAAAAGCCATTGGAGGCTGTCTCCCAGCATCACAAAGTGTAAAAGCCCTGAAATAAATCCTATCGCAAGAACGATTGGCGTATAGTTGATTTTATTTTGATCTTTATAAACACTCATATGACGTAAAAAAAGGAGTGACATCAACACAATGGCAAATAAAAGATCAAATTCAAACATACACTATTCCTTTAAAATAATCTTATTTACTTGAGATGGGCTAAATGCTATTGTAGTTCCCTCACCCTTGCGACTGAATCCCCATGCGGCAAAAATGGTACCAATATTGGCATTTTGAGCGGCTAACATATCCTTACTGTTATCTCCGATCATCCAGGCATTATCACATGTCACATCATAATCATGATGCTTCAAAAGCATTTCAATCATTTGAGGATGAGGCTTTGGTAAAGAAACATTATCGGATCCTACAATAAGGCCAAAAAATTTCGACATTCCCAAATGGTCTAGCATCCGCTTTGCAAATTGGCTCGGAGCATTGGTGGCGACACTCATCAAACACCCAGAGGATTGTAGTTCTATCAAAGATTCAACTATTCCCTCATAGGGATGGACATTCTGAATGCACTGGTCGTGGTAGTGACTCTCAAAAAGCTCTTTGGCTTTTTCTTCATAAACGGGTGTCTCATAAAAAAGATGGGCCAAATTACGTTCATGCGCATTGATGGCATCAATGACAAATTGTTCATCAAGGGATGTGAGTGAATACAGCTTTTCTCGAACATGGTTGATCGAAATAGTAATATCACGGCTGGAGTTGATCAACGTCCCATCCATATCAAAAATAACAATCTTTTTGGTTGCCATTAGCGCATTTTCTCGTAAAGTTCTTTGAGGGTTTGAACAAAAAGCGGATGATTGTTGGGGCATCGACATACTCGATAGTCGGAAAAACCAAGATGATGGGCAATTTCCGCGTATTCCACCGCAAGTTCAAAATCGGTTTCAGAGTTGTCAATGGTAAAGGCAATGGGGACAATAATGACTTTTTTCTTGTTTAAACTTTTGAGCATTGACTCCAGTGAGGGCTCCAGCCACTTCATGGGTCCGACTTTGGATTGATACGCCAAGTGCACCCCTCTAAAATAGATCCCTTCTTGATGGAGTTTGTCTTTTAGCAGTTCTACATGAGCGCTTACTTGACGCTGATAGGGATCTCCATCATCAACAATTTTTTGCGGCAATCCATGCGCGGAAAAAACAAGTTCAAATTCATGTGAATCATCTTCTCCCAAAGACTCTTTTATGAGAGAGAGAAGACATGTATTGTACGTATTACTCGTAAAAAAATGTTTTATTTCAACGAGTACCGGAAACCAACTCATTTTATTTGCCGTTTCTTCAAAATCATCCAGTGAAGACTTGGTCGTGGTGCTTGAATATTGTGGGTACAAGGGAATCAAATAGACTTTTTGAACTCCCTCTTTTTTGAGTTTTGTAATTATCTCTTCAGCCATAGGAGGAGTATAACGCATCACAAAATCAACAATGACTTTTTTATCAAGAGCCAATTCCAGATCTTTTACCAGGGATTTTGTTAAATCAACTATGGGCGATTTACCACCGATTTGGCGATAAATTTCTTGCGATTTTTCGGTACGCGATAAGGTAATGATCCCTGCAATAAAGCGACGCAACAAGGTACTTTTCGTACGGATAATGGCTGGATCATTGAACATATTGGTTAAAAACATCTCTACTTCACGCAGATTATTGGGACCACCCATATTTAATAGTACAATTGCTTCTTTCATTTGTCCCCGTTAACTGTTTGTTTTAACTTGTAGTGTACCATAACACAATGACAAAATTATTTAATTATAATAAAAAGTAAAGTTTTTTAGACTTATAATAGTAGCCGTTCAAACTATTAGACTTAAGAGACAGGAGGTAAGATGGTTGGTAAATATTGTTTAATCATTCTCTTCCTTTCTTCAACACATTTATTCGCAGATTCTCCAAAAAAAGAAATTTCACTGTTTTTAGAATACGAACGTGAGACATCACTGCAAACAGATTCTTCTGATAATGAAGAAAATCCTTTTAAAAAAATCATTCATACCATTACCCCTACAAAACCTCAAACACCTTTTGTCAATCTGCCTGTTTCTCCTGCGATTGCATCGGCTCCAATCGCGCCAAAGAAGCTTCCAATCGGCCATGATGACCTTCCCTATCTGGTCGTCAAGAAACCTCTTTCACCTTCTGTTGAAGCGGTAAAAAGTTGTCCTGACCCAATTGTTCTCACCATTGAATCAAAAACAGAAGAGAAATCGAAAAAATCTCTTTTTTCCAATCTCTCTTCCGCAAAAGAACGCGTTTTAGCACGAGCCAAAGAATTTTTGGGAACACGATACGGCTTTGGCAGCAAAGAATCGATGCAAACGGATTGTTCCGGTTTTACACAGCAAGTGTATAAGCAGTTTGGCATATCTCTTCCGCATAGCGCTGCCGAACAAGCCCGCTACGGTGCCCAAGTCGATTTTAATGATTTACAAGTGGGTGACTTGCTGTTTTATCAAACCTACAAAAGCGAACCTTCTCATGTCGCTATTTATGCAGGAGAAGGGCAAATCATCCATGCATCGTATAAAAACAAACGAGTCCAGTATGATGCCATTGACAAAGGATATTACAAGCAACGATTCTTATATGCCAAACGTTTAGAGATTGGCAATAAAGACACCTCAGACGAATGAGATCATAACTATCATGTCGGCACTGTACTCCATTCTCGACAAGCATTGGCTTTGGAAAGAAATTAATAGTAAATTGAAACTCAGTTCTCCAGCTTACAGTTATTGGAATGAAAGTCGTCATATTAAGCTCAATCGATACGTTTTTATTGAAAAAGCAACTTTGCCGGATAAATATTCCCACATTGAAACCTCGCTAACCGACCTTTCAGGATACTTGCCTACGAACTATGCGGCATCCAGTCTCAGTATGGACTCCCATATTTTTGCCTATAAAAAAATGCGTCTTCACAATCAATTTGAATACAAATACGTCAATGATATTAAATTTGTGAATCTAAAACGTTTTTTTACCGAAAATGGGATTGCTTTAAATAAAAAAAGTTATGTTCATTTGGGACGATTAAATGATTTGAATATTACCAGTGATTCACGCTTTTACCGTATTGATGACCATTATGGAGTCGTCGTTTACGATTAATCTTTTTTCCTTTTAGCCCACCGCAAAAAAAATCGTGACGGTGAGAGTCTTTCGTCCAAAGCTTTACCCTTGACAAGAAACTCTTTAAGCCGTAACGCCAGATAGGGAGCGAGAACAAATCCGTAACCTCCCGATCCATTAATCATCGTAAGATTTGGATAGTGTACGCACTCATTCAAAGAGATTTTTTCTCCATGCTGCAGATGTGGATAGAGATCTAAGGTAGCCTGGGCATCTACCAATGGACCTAACATCGGAATATAATCATTGGAACCTGAACGTAATCCTGCATAATCTCGATGTATTTCAATATTATTTAATTTTAATGTTTTTGACGCTTTTTTCAGCAGTTCCACTCGTCCCTTTTCAACATCATACGGGATGGATTCAAAGGGAGAAAAATGGATGTCATGGGTAGCACCTATGGCCATAATACCTGCCTGTGATGTTGGTGAAACTGAAACATGATGGTGTAAAATACAAGACAGATCGGTAGAGGTTTCTATGTCGATGCGATGTCCCCATATCCCTCTTAAATTTAAATACGGCAATGGAAGAAGTTTAGGGTACGCTCCGATGGCCAAAACGATATGCCCTCCTCTCAATTTTCCCACACACCATTGTTCCTCTTCGTATAAGAGCGACTCGACTTTTTCTTCATAAAAATCAATCCCCACAACGAGTTCCTTGCAAACCTTCTGTGCATTGACAATGGCTCCTTGAGCAAAGCATACTGATTCCGCTTCAAGAGCTTCTGACGTAAGGATGGAAAGCGTATCTTGACATACATCACTCATACCCAAATGGGTCTCTTGCTTAAAATGCTTTAGCAACAAAGAGTCTTCGTCATCTTTGGCTATGTGTAAAAGGGGCTTTTGAAGAGTATATTGAGAGAAATTGGTGGTATAAAAATCAAGGGCTTCGAGATGGGCATCACGCATAATCTCTTTTAAAAATCCCTCTTTGGAAATCTTAGGGGAGATAAAAGCACCTGCTGCACCGCTTCCTCCACCGGCAATACCGCCTTGATCGATCAGCGCGACTCGTAATCCGGCTTGGTGAAGGAAATAGGCACTGGCACACCCGTTGATCCCCGCACCAACGATGATGACATCATAAGGTGATGTTTTTGATGTCGGCAACGGTGTATATCTCTCTATAAATCATTCCGACAAGAGCTTTGCGGTTGGCACGAACCTTCAGATCTTCGGCATTAACCATAACATTATCAAAGAAACGGTCTAATGGGCCCTTGAGGGCAAAAAGTGCATCGAGACGCTCTTCAAGATTTTCATACTGTGCATTAATAGCAATGACGGCTTTGTCGTAGAGTGATTTTTCATCCTCTTCACTTAGAAGATCTGGATTCACCACAAAGTTGTTTTCCATGGTTTCATCTTTTAAGATGTTGGCTACACGCTTAAAGGTTGAAAAAGCTTGGACAAAAGATTCAGAAGAAGCAATCGTATTAATAGCATTGATACGCGCATCTATTTCAAGAATATCAAGTTCTACCGGTGTTTCCTTGGAAACAACAGCATGAATAATCGAAGGATTGATGGGATAGACCCCGACCAATCGATCGATGATAAAGGTCTCAATGTTTTTCTTGATATCTTTGCCTTGTGGATAGATGCTTGAAAGCTGATCGATCAGTGTTGAAAAATTAAGCGGTATTTTATGGGCCAAAGCAATCTTAATCAATCCGTTTACCGCTCGACGTAGTGCAAAAGGATCACGTGAACCCGTTGGAATCTCACCAATACTAAACATACCGATCAATGTATCGAGCTTAATCGCCATCGCCACGATCGCACTAAAAGTCGTGCTGGGCAAAGCGCTCTCTTCTCCCGATGGCAAATACTGCTCTTTGATCGCTAACGCAACTTCAGCTTCCTCGCCTAATGCTGTGGCATAGTAGTATCCCATAAGCCCTTGGAGTTCTGTAAACTCATACACCATCTCAGACATCAAATCGGCTTTGGCAAGCTCCATCGCCCGCCCTAACGATACTGGATTAATATTAGTGTATATTAAATTGGAAAGAGTAGAAGCCACTATTTTTTCACGCTCAATTTTTTCACGCAGACTTCCCAACCCATTCATAAAAACAACTTTTTCTAATCCGTCTGTTGATAGCCCTTTTTTGAGGTCATTGTGATAAAAGAAGAGTGCATCGCTCAAGCGGGGTCGCAACACACGTTCATTCCCTTCAATAACATGGGTAAAATCATCGGCTAATGCATTGGAGACGACGACAAATGCATTGACAAGCTTACCGTCTTTAAACACTGGGAAATAGCGCTGGTGTTCCTTCATTGAGGTAACGATGACTTCAGGAGGAAGCTCCAAAAAGGATTCATCAAATTTGCCCATCAGCGGAGTCGGATGTTCAGTAATGGCCACGACTTCGTCGAGTAAATCTTCATCGATTTCGATAACGACTCCATGCTCTTTTTCAATCTCTTTAAAAGATTTTAAAATGTGTTCACGACGTTCTTGCGGAAACAAGGTTACCGAACCGTTTTTGAGCACATCAAAATACTCATGGAGTGACGTGAGAGGCTTTGCATCAAAATGGCTGATACGGTGTACATACGTATGAGGATACGACTTCACACCAAATAGCTCCGCTTCAATTTGTTTTTCACCCAACATGACATTCATCCAACGTATGGGGCGGATAAAGCTCTCCGTATTGCTTCCCCAACGCATCGATTTACCAAAATTGAGACTTTTTATCCACTGATTGATCATCTCATTTAATAGATCATGACTCTCTTTACCTTTAATATTTTTGGAATAATAAAGAACTTCTTTCCCGCCTTTATGTGCTTTGGAAAGTTGATCGAACTCCACGCCGCATTTTTTAGCAAAACCAAGCGCTGCGGGTGTTGGGACTCCATCTTTCATGGCCATCTCTACGGGTGCACCAAAAAACTCTTCCGTTTTATCATCTTGCAAGGTTTTAAATTCAGGATGCCATAAAACTAGGCGGCGCGGGGTGTAATAAAATTCAAATTCGCCCATCAAACCGTTTTTTTCTAGGAGTAATCCCCATTTTTTTTCAATCTCAGGGAGTTCTTTGAGCAAAGGTACCGCAGGAAGTTCTTCAACACCGATTTCAATCAAAAGTGGTTTAGTCATATTTTTAGTTCCAACTGTCTTATTTTAGACTCAATTGTATCGATATCTTCGTTAAAAATCGCTGTTACGCTATAATGATTTCTATGAAAACACCACATTTTTATGCCGTTATTATCGGCTCTGAAATTCTCAATGCACGTCGTGAAGATAAGCACTTTATTTTCATACGAAACGCACTGATGGAACGAGGATACACCCTATTTGCTTCGTTTATCATCAAAGATGATACAAAGCTTATACGGTCAATCTATACCCTTATTAAAAATGATCCGGATGCGGTACTGTTTAGCTTTGGCGGTATCGGTTCTACTCCTGATGACCTTACGCGTGCTATAGCGGCTCAAGTGTTTGATGATGGAGAACTTGCCTCTCATCCAAAATTTTTGAACGATATAATAGAACGTTTTGGAGATCAAGCCTACCCGCATCGTATCAATATGGCAAACTTGCCTAAACACTCAAAATTACTGCATAATCCTGTCAATAATATGTCGGGATTTTATCTCGATGACCGTTATTTTTTTATGCCCGGCTTTCCAGAGATGTCTCACCCTATGAGTCTGGAGGCCTTGGAGCTTTTTTACCCAAATGCGCCTCAAACGTATCGTAAGACACTGATTGCACAAACCAGCGAAAACAGTCTCATCGACGTTATGGAAAAACTCGATCCTTCGGTCGATTTTTCTTCGTTGCCTATGATAAACGACGGATCCCCTACCGTCGAAATTTCCATCGCTTCGAGTAATAAAAAATTATGCGAGGCCAATTTTGAACTTTTCATCTTGGATCTAATCAACAAGTCAATCCCCTATAAATTGATATAATTTAAAATTATTATTGCAATTGTCGATATAATATTTTTAAGAGTATCAATATCGGAGTCAAAGATGATAGGTTATTTAATTATTGCCCTTGTTTTCATGATAGTTGCTTATGCTTTGTATAGACAGTATTTTTTTCATAAAACACCCTCTATCCGCTCTGATAAGCCCCATTTTACCCTCAAACTTGATCATGATTAGCGTTTAGCTATAGTGTCGGTCATAAAGTTTTTGTGACTCGTTGGCATGAAGAGTGTCTTTTAATATTTCCAATCTCTCTACTCTTTGCTGTGTTGTCGGATGGGTACGAAACAGATTTGAAAAAGAAAAATCTTTCCCGTCAAAAGGGCTAATGATAAACATATGTGCATTCTCAGGTGTTGCCCCCTGCACTTCCCCCCTGCTGTTATAATTTGTCAGTTTTACCAAAGCATTTTGCAACCATTCAGGATGACCTGTGAGGCGCGCAGCCCCCTCATCCGCCATAAACTCCCGTGAGCGGCTGATGGTCATTTGAATAATTGATGCTGCAATGGGCAAAAGTATTGCCATCACAATCATCAAGATCGGATTGGCATTTCGATTATGACGTCCAAACATGGCTCCAAACTGGAGCATATTGGCAATAAAAGCAATCGCTCCCGCAAGGGTAGCTGCCACGGTAGCTACGAGTATGTCTCGATGACGAACATGCGAAAGCTCATGCGCCATCACAGCCTCAACTTCGTCTTCGTTTAACAGCTCAAGCAACCCCGTAGTAATAGCCACAGCTGCATGCTGTGGATTTCGTCCTGTGGCAAAGGCATTGGGGAT
>DASUNE010000139.1:0-4548 GCA_036277315.1 Sulfuricurvum sp. | reverse complement strand
CCTATGCTCTTGCATTGAACCAAATGCGTTGGATTGAGTCGAACCTGTTTGATGAACGATTATGGAGTGAAAAACGCAGTGACGCGTTTCGCTATGTCGAACTCAGCGTAAAAATTTTGTATCTTAATGCCCTTCATGATGAAGCGTATGCACTCGTCAACGTCTTGAGCGTAAAAGCCAAAAATATTCAAGAACGTCTCAAATGTTTTACCCTGCTGAAAAATATTTGTGTTACACAAGGGAAAAATTTTCCCGCGTTGGTTGAATTTGGCAACCGATTGTTGCAAGAACTTGGGGTGAGGGCACCTGTTTTGGCTGCCGAAGTGAATGAACGAACTCAGACTCTAAAAGAAAAACTCATTCACCATCCTTTGTTTGACAACCCTGATGGCATCATGGAGCTTCCGCTGCTCAAAAACTCCAAACAACACCGCATTGCGTCGCTATTGGTTGATTATTGGGAAGCAGCGTATTATCTGGCGGATATTCCGTTGATGCAGTGGGCGTATTTGAATATTGTTGATTCCTCCTTCCGCTATGGAAATTCGAGTGAATCAACCTTCGGATACGTTCTTTTCGGTGCGCAGCTCATTGGAGAAAAAAACTACAAAAAGGGGTATGCGTTCGGAGAAGTGGCATTAAAGCTCAACGGGGTGTTAAGAGATGAAATAATGCTCCCGAAAGTCCATAATTTTGTGGCCAATTTTATTAATCCGTACGTTAAACCATTATACTCCAATGTGATGCTGTATCAAAAAAGTCTCCAGCAAAGTAAAATCAACGGTGACATTGTTTTTGGTACCTGGGCCAATTTTCTCATGCATTTTTCGGAGTATTTGTCCGGAAGTTCATTGGAGGTATTACGTCGTAAAATTGGGGACGAAAGTACATTTATTCTCAACTCCGGTGATGAGAAAATGATTTCCATTTTTAACATCTTGGTGCATACGGTTCATGCATTGCAAGAAAAAAGCGAGGATAAGAGCAACGAGGAAGAGCGTGCCATTGCCATGTGGGAAAAGGATAAATTTTACCCTGCATTGGCATGGTACGGTGTTTTAAAAGCGCAAAATTGTTTGATAGAGGGGGCGTACGAAGAGGGGATTCGCTATTTTGAGCGCTATGTCCATAGCACGGCGAATGAAGTTATCATGTTTCCAAAAATACGGCTTCATTTTATACGAGCACTCCTTTTGTTGGGGAAAGAAACGGCTTTAAGCGAACAAGAAGATGCCCTATTACGATTGGATCTGTCGGAGTGCGAAGAGATCATGAAAGCGTCACCGGCTAACTTTAAATTCGGAAGGCTGTTGCTAAGGGCAGAGCAGATGAAGTTACTAAAAAAATCATGGGAAACGGCTAAAATATACGATGCAGCATTGGAAGAAGCCCGAAAAAAGAGTGATCCGTTTTTTGCCGCATTAGGAGCATTGTGTGCCAGCCGATTTTGGAAACGCATCCAGTATGAGGAGTTGAGCCGTATTTATCTTAATGAAGCCATTGTTTCCTTAAATCAGTGGGGGGCTTATGAGGCAGCCAATCGTTTAAAGGGAGTCGCTGTCCCCGTTCAATCAATACGTCTTGAGAATTCGTCATCGCATAGTTCGTCTATCAGAGTGGAACCTGAAAATTTCAAAAGCTTATTAAACTCTTTTTATGCAATTTCACGAGCTATGGATCAAACTGAATTGATCAATACGTTGATGCAGACGATTCTTGAAAATGCGACGGCGAGTCGGGCGATTTTAGTCCTTTTGGAAGGGGGCACATTCAGTACGAAAGCGAGGCTTGATTTCAAAGGGGGAAAAATTGAATTTGATACCATTTCCTTGAATGAATCGCCGAGGATACCTCAAAATATTGTCCAGTATGCCATCAATACCGGAAAAAAAGTGCTTGTCACCAATCCCGCACAGAGCGGTCAATTTCAATTTGACGAGTATATCAAAGCCTATAAGCCCGCTTCGTGTATCGCTATTCCGACCTCCGTTGATGGGAACGTGTTGGGGGTTCTTTATCTTGAAAACGAGGAAATAGCAACGCCGCTTAGTCCCGAGAGCGTACAAACGCTAGAGCTTTTATTGACGCAAGCCGCGATCATCTTTAGAAGTACCGCCTTGTATGAAACACTTAAAATCAGCGAAGAAAATCTCAACAAAGCTCAAAAAATCTCCCATGTCGGAAGCTGGCAGTATAACAGCGCGACAAGCTCCATTGTTTGGTCGGCAGAAACGTATCGGATTTATGACGTTGAGCCTTTTAGTATTCAAATCGATAATGACTGGTTTTTTGACCATTTGCATCCGCAGGATGTGCATAGAGTCCTTGATGCCGTTGAAAAAGCGCTAAGCGCACAGAAGCCTTATGACATCGTTCATCGTATCCTGACAGTTAAGGGACAGGAAAAAATTGTTCACCAAAGAGCAGAAGTTTTTTGGGAAGCTGACCAGCAAAAAATGTCGGGAACGATTCAAGATATTACCGACTCCGCGCATGCCGAGGCGATGATTTCGAGGCTCAATCAGGTTGTTTATCAAAATCCGTTTAGTACGATTATTACCGATAAATACGGCGTTATCGAATATGTAAATGCACAATGTGTCAAAATGACCGGCTATTTTGAACACGAACTTTTGGGTCAAAAGATGAATATTTTTGGTTCAGGCCTCCATTCAAAAGCATTTTACGCTCAATTGTGGAAAACCATTGCCGTAGATAGAAAGATGTGGCGGGGGACGATCGTAAACCGGATGAAAAATAACGAGTTATGCGATTGTTCGTCTACGATATTTCCCCTTTTTAATACGAATAATGAAATTACCAATTTTGTCACCGTTCAAGAGGACATAACGGAAAAGAATATAAAAGATAAACTTTTTTTGATGCAGACGCGCCAAGCCCAGATGGGAGAAATGCTCTCTATGATTGCCCATCAGTGGCGCCAGCCATTGGCGATCATCAGTGCGTTGATGAACAAACAGCGAGTGGATATTATGCTTGAAAAATCAACCATGAGCGATGTCGCCCAAAGTTATGAGGATATTGAATTCCAAGTGCAGCATCTCTCTCGTACGATCAGCGATTTTAGAGATTTTTTTAAACCGGATAAAGAGATGACCCGTACCAAAAGTTCGACGATAGTGACCAAAGCGGCAGCGTTGATCGGACATACCTTAAAACAAAAAAATATTGCTCTGGACATGACTCATGCGTATGATGATGAGTATCTGACGTTTGAACACGAAATGATACAGGTTCTTTTAAATCTGATCAAAAATGCACAAGACGCTATTGAAGAACAGGGTATTGGGCACGCCTGGATCAAAATTACAACCGATCAAGCGGATGATACAGCGGTGATAACGGTAGAAGACAATGCGGGGGGGATTGATACGAATGTCATCGATACGCTCTTTTTACCGTATGTATCGACAAAAAATGAGCAAAATGGGACCGGATTGGGGCTGTATATGAGCAAAACGATTATAGAAGAGCATTGTTCCGGATCGATTGCGGTAGAGAATACCGAAAATGGTGCAAAATTTACGATTAAAATTGCGATGAAGGCTCCTCATGGAAATATCTGATTTGATTCAAAACATGTTTACGGAGTGTCATTCCTTGAACCTTTTGTACGTGGAAGATGATCGAGAGCTGTCAAAAAATACGTATGAAATGCTTAAATCCTTTTTTCGTACGATCGTCGTTGCGTATGATGGGGAAGAGGGGCTGCGTGCGTATCAAGAGATGCCGTTTGATATCGTTTTAACGGACATTATGATGCCCAACTTGGACGGACGGGCCATGTCACGCTCGATACGTCAGATGAATCCAAACCAAGCCATTATTGTCATGTCAGCGCATGAAGACGCCGATTATTTTATGGAATTGATCGATATTGGGATTAGTAAATTTATTCCCAAGCCTCCCAGTTTGCAGCAAATGTTTGGAAGCATTGTTCCCACGGCAATCGATATCAATAACGCTAAAAAAATCGCAATGCTCTCCCATGAAATGAAGCAGGATTTGGCCGAGAGCAAAGAGCTGTTGCGCAGGATTATCGATACGGTTCCGGTCCGTATTTTTTGGAAAGACATCGAGTCCCGCTATTTAGGATGCAATACTTTGTTTACGCACGATGCAGGGCTAAACAGCCATTCTGAAATCCTGGGAAAAAACGATTATGAGCTTCCGTGGAGAGACGAAGCTAAAAAAAGTATTGATGATGATCGGTATGTCATGACGTCGGGGAACGAAAAGCTCAATTATGATGAAAAGGTCATACACAAAGATGGAACGATTCAATGGCTGTCGATGTCGAAAGTCCCACTCAAGGGGGAGAATGGCGATATTATCGGTATTTTGGGTGCCTATGTCGATATCACGGAACAAATAGAGGCGATGAAGTCGATACAGCAGGCCAAAGAAGCGCTGGGGTATCAAGCACAGCATGATGCGCTGACCGGACTTCCAAATCGGATTTTATATTTTGACCGATTGCGTCAGGCGATTAAAAAAGTGACACGAACCCATCAAAAAGTAGCGGTG
>DASUNE010000138.1:0-3284 GCA_036277315.1 Sulfuricurvum sp. | reverse complement strand
TGGTGAATTAGGCATAAAAAACACCCAAAAGATTTTCCACAATCTGGGTTTTGATGAATTGATCGAGCATGAACTTCGTAACGGTGAATGCGTCATGACCGCCAGCGGTGCGACCACGGTTGATACGGGTATCTTTACGGGACGCAGTCCTAAAGACAAATATTTTGTCAATCAAGATCCCTCGAACCAATACATCGCATGGGGAGATGTCAATAAAAAAATCGATAAAGCCGTTTTTGATGAACTCCTCGTCGTTGCGCGTGAACAGCTTTCCAACAAAGATCTTTATGTTACCGATGTTTTTTGCGGCTCCAGTGCCTCAAGCAAACGCTCAATCCGTTTTATCTCTGAGATCGCATGGCAGTCTCATTTCGTCAAAAACATGTTTATTCGTCCTACATCTGAAGAGCTAACAACTTTTAAACCCCAATTTACCGTTCTCAATGCGTGCAAAGCGGTCAACAGCCAATGGGAAAACCACGGTCTTAATTCGGAAGTGTTTGTCCTTTTTGACATCGAAGCCAATCTTTGTATCATCGGCGGTACCTGGTACGGCGGTGAAATGAAAAAAGGGATTTTTTCAATGATGAACTATTGGCTTCCGCTTGAGGGAAAACTGGCCATGCATTGTTCTGCCAATGTCGGTCCCGAAGGGGATACCTGTCTCTTTTTCGGTCTCAGCGGTACGGGCAAGACAACCCTCTCTACTGATCCAAAACGTGCGCTGATCGGAGATGATGAGCACGGTTGGGATGATGAGGGAGTCTTTAACTTCGAAGGGGGATGCTACGCAAAAGTGATCAATCTCGACCCTTCCAGCGAACCCGAAATCTATGCCGCTATCCGTAAAGGGGCATTGCTGGAAAATGTCGTCTTCGACGAAGACGGTCTGGTGAATTACGAAGACGGTTCCAAAACCGAAAATACACGCGTCTCTTACCCTATCGAACACATTGAAAATCATCAACCATCTCTGCAGGCTGCCCATCCAAAAAATATCATCTTTCTCTCTGCCGATGCTTTTGGGGTCCTTCCTCCGGTGAGCAAACTCTCCAAAGAACAGGCAATGTACTATTTCCTCAGTGGTTATACCGCAAAAGTAGCAGGAACAGAGCGTGGGATCACGGAGCCTGTTGCAACCTTCAGCTCATGTTTCGGAGAAGCATTTTTACCACTTCATCCAACCGTCTACGCTAAGCTGTTGGGAGAAAAGATCGACACCCATAATGTCAATGTTTATTTGGTCAATACCGGATGGACCGGCGGTGGATACGGTGTGGGTAAACGGATGAGCATCAAAGACACCCGCGCCTGCATCCATGCTATTTTGGACGGTTCAATCAACGAAAGTGAATTCCAAACGACCAATACTTTCCGATTTAATATCCCTTTGACGCTCAAAGGGGTTGATTCCACCATTTTGAACCCTCGTAACGCATGGGCAGATAAAGAAGCATATCTCGTACAGCGCGACCATTTAGCAGGGCTGTTTATCAAAAATTTCAAGAAGTACACCGACGGGCAAAATGGATTTGACTATTCTGCTGCGGGACCGAAAGTCGTATAACTTTGATACGCTAATCGGGACACGTCCCGATTTAGCTACGTTAACACTGTGTTTACTTCAGCAGTAGCATGGCGAACCGCGCTTAAGTATTTTTACCAAGGGACATCGTTGGTATCAACGTAGTTTTTCCCTGTACCGTCTAAAGCATCTGAACACTCTTGCTGGGCCAATCCGTCACTAAAGCTTCCGCAATCAATTTTATAGACAACTTTTCCGGTCTTATGGTCAAGCGTCATGCTCGCGTGTACCTTCCCTTCTTCTTTTAATTCATACGATTGATTATCATCCGACAATACCCATCCTTTTGCTTCCAGTTCCGCTACTTTGGCAAGTTTGATCGTACCGTTGCCATCCTCTTTCATCTTTCCCGCTGCGCGTGCCGCTTTTTGTGCTCCGGTCACCGTCGTCGTAATAACGGAATTGATCTGGGCAATACGATATTGTACATATGCTGTATACCCCAATCCAAATGCTGCTGCCAGCGAAAGTATGAAACCTATACGTGTGTATCCATTACGCATCATAAAACATCCTTAAATAAGAAAATATTATTAATTATGCCTGAGGTTACTTAAAAATATATAATTGTAAGAAAAAAGTAAATTTATGAGGAGAGGGTTTCCCGCATCAGCGGGAATAGGACTAGCAAGAATAGGTGGTTTTAAACTCAAAAGCCGTTGGACGGGCTTCGTTTGGCCATACTTGCGTTTCGAATTTGTAATGCTGGTAGGTATCAATGAACAAAGGGGTCATAACCGGATGCAAGAACTCGTTATCACGGATCAAAGACTCCAATGAACCTCGAAGGGTATGTGGCATTTGTGGAATCCCTTTTTCACGAATCTCATCAAGACTGAGTTCGAACAAATCTTCATCCATTGGCCCAATTGGAACGGTTTTGTTTTTGATACCGTCAAGCCCTGCCAACAACATCGCTGTAAATGCGAGGTAAGGACACGCGGTTGAATCCGGGAAACGCATCTCGATACGGGTTGCTTTTTCGCCGGCACCGTAAGGAACACGGCATGATGCTGAACGGTTTTGGCTTGAATACGTCAAAATAGACGGTGCTTCAAATCCTGGGATCAGACGTTTGTAAGAGTTAGTCGATGGATTTGTAAATGCTGAAACGGCGCGAGCATGAGCGAAGACACCCCCAACATAATGCAATGCTGTTTCTGAGAGATTGCTGTAACCGCCTTCTTTGTAGAAGGTATTTTTGCCGTCTTTCCAGATGGATTGGTGAACGTGCATACCGTTACCATTGTCGCCGTAAAGCGGTTTTGGCATAAAGGTCACTGTTTTACCGTTAAGGTGCGCTACCATTTTGATAACGTATTTGAGTTTTTGGACGTTGTCTGCTGCGTTTACAAGAGTATCAAATACGATACCGATTTCGCCTTGACCCTGTGCTACCTCGTGGTGGCCCAGGATGACTTCAAGACCTACTTGCTCTAATACCAACATCATCTCTGCACGTAAATCAACCATCGTGTCGATTGGTGCAACCGGGAAGTAACCCCCTTTATTACGTGGGCGGTGACCTGTATTGTAACCATCTGCAAACGATTTAGCGTCGTTCCATTCACCCTCTTCTGTATCGACTTCATAATACGAGCAGTTGACTTCGTCACGAATTTTGACATCATCAAATACAAAGAATTCGTTCTCAGGACCGAAATACGCAACATCGCCTACACCTGCGCTTGCGAGGTGC
>DASUNE010000137.1:0-18668 GCA_036277315.1 Sulfuricurvum sp. | reverse complement strand
ATGCGTTGAAGCTTCGGTTTTATTTTTTCATCGGCAAACCGCATCAAGGCAACATTGTCACCCATTTTGGTACTCACAAACAGTTTGATAGACGCCGCACCCGATACGCTTACTTTTTGGACAATGGGGGCGTTAATATCGCTGTCAAGATGGACAGTCCCCACTTTATCCCGAACATCGTTGGCCGCTTCTTCGATGTCTTTGGTCAGTTCAAATTGAACCGTGACGACACTAAGCCCCTCATAGCTCGTTGAGATCAGTTTGTCGATGCCATCAATCCCCGAAACGGCCTCTTCAATCTTATCGGTGACTTTGGATTCCACCGTTTCAGGATCGGCACCGGGATAGGAAGTTTGGATGGTGACAATGGGAAAATCGATATTGGGGAAAAGGGCCACAGGCATCGCGCGAAAAGACATCAGCCCAAAAACGATAAACGTCATCACGAGCATAAAGGTTGTGATCGGTCGGTTGATCGCAAACTTATACATGGTTATTGTCCAACGATATAGGCCTCACCGAAGAGACCTGGGGCTACTTTGGAAACCATGACTTCAGCCGTAGCTTTACGGTTTTTGGGGTTGACAGTAGGATAAAGCTTCGCAATGGTTCCATTTTTCCATTGATTTTCTCCATCAACGCGGTAACGAATCGTCGATCCTTTTTTAACCTTGCCCAAATATTTTTCGTCAAATACAACGATGAGTTTGACTGCCCCATCACTCATGAGTTTAAACAAAGGCATCCCACCGCCTCCTACGCCATCACCCAGTTCAATGTTACGCTGCGAAATAATTCCGCTAAAGGGAGCGCGAAGACGTGTTTTTTCGACCAGAGTGCTTTGATAGCGCAGCTGCGCTTTTGCTTCCCCCAAGCTTGCGGAAGCTTTTTGGTAGATAAGGGTGTTTTGATCCATGAGCTGGGCATCGATGACGCTTTCGACTTTTTTATACCGATCGTAGGTTTGTTTGGCAAACTGCTCTTCGATCTGTGCTTTTTTAAGACTCTCACGGGCCAGATCAACGCTTGCGGTGAGATTGTCATTGTCGATTTCCAGGAGAATATCCCCTTTTTTAACACGGCTTCCGACATCCGCACGCAGTGTTTTGACTACTCCTGATGTTGTCAGTGCCAAATTGGCCTCTCTCGCGGCAACGACATCAAAGGTTGCGTAAATGTCTTCTCCCATAAGTGAGGTGAGAAGGAGGGAAAAAAAGATCAGATGTTTCATTGTACAAACTCCTTGGGATCAAATCCCGCATAATAGTAATAAGCCGCATAAGCGTAGAGAAGTGAACGCTTGGCACGTGTTAGCTGGTTGGTCGCATTGGTAAGAGAATGAAGGGCATCCAGATAGGTAATATAGTCAACAATACGGGCTTCATATTTTTGTTTGACCGCGTCAAAGGTTTTTTGGGATGCATCAAACGCACTTTGCGAAGCGTCGATCAAAATTCGGGAGCGCTCCATGGATCGTATCGCCATATGCAGATTGTTTTGAGCCTCTTTGGACGCGTACGCCAATTCGCTTGTTTTTGCCTGTGCCTGTGCTTCCAAAGCCTGCTTCGCAGTAGAATCCGATGAAAAATCAATGAGGTTCATCGTAAGGGATGCTGTCAATTTGTTTTGCGAATCAACACGCATTGATGCTATCGGATCGTTATAGTAATCATAATAGGTGTACTGATCTTCGATTTTGATGGTCGGCAGAAACCCTGCATCGGTTTTTTCGGCTTCAAACCGCTTGGCGTCACGGGCGAAGCGAAGGGCTTTGAGCGAATCAAGTTCTTCGGTTTTCGACAATGTCGGTGCGACTATAAGTGCGATGTCAAGATTGGAGATTTTTTGGTTTGAGATGATTTCCAAATCCCCTTTTTGCCGATCGGCTTGGTACTGTAAATCTTCCAGAACATACTGCGCATTGGAGAGTTCAGAATGCATTCTCATAACAGAATCTTCGCTTGCCAGCCCTGCACTGCGAAACTTTTCAAGCCGATTCAGTTGCACACTTAGCTGATCACGCATCAGGGTATTGGTATCCATCTCATCGAGCGTATTTTGCAATTCAAAATAGCGCTGTATCACTTCGAGTGTTAACCCTTTTTTTCCAGCCAACAGATCATAGCTGGCAGCATTTTTAAACGCATCGCTTTGGTTGATCGTATTTTCACGCTTAAACCCGTCAAAAATAATCATTTCTGCTTTGAGCCCTGCGGCACCGCTGCGCTTGGCGTCGAAACCTCCCGTCCGATCAACCATTGAACCATTCGCAAAAGCATCAACACGCGGCATATAGGAATTTTTGGTCGCTTGGTGGTTTAAAGCGGCAGCTGAAGCTTTCTGATCTAAACTCAAGATATTTTCATTATGCTGCGCTGATTCGATCAAAGAAGAAAGGCTTTGCCCATATAGCGAAGCCGCAGTCAGCATGAGTAAGAAATATTTCATAGATTTTCCTTGATAGCGGTCACCAAAAATATGGGATAGCTTTGGCTCTCTTTTTCTATCGTAGTCGCATGATGAAAACGGACATAGGAAAAACCGGCCTTTTCAATCGTATGACGAAGGACATCACGCTCAAATCCATGATGATAAACGCCTTCATTGCCGTGGCTGTGAAACGTCCCGTCTTCTGCTTCCAAATCCGCAATGGCAATAAAACCGTCTTTTTTCAAATGTTCATGAAATGTCTTGAACAATGCCTCCGTATCTTCGACATGATGCATCGCCATACTGCTGACGATCCCATGAAATTTCTTATCAATCGGATTTATTACTATATCTTGGCAAAGAGGGGTTACGATAACCGCTTCAGTGTTTTTTAGAGAAATTTGTTCAAGCATCTTCGTCGATAAATCAATCCCCACAACCGACCGGACCAATGGAGCGATCTTAAAACTAAGCAATCCGGTTCCTGCACCAAAATCCATAATATCCATATGGTTTAACAAGGCGATACGGCTCGTCATCGTTTGAAAGACAGCTGATGCAATGTTTTGTCGGGTATCCCCCCTATCCCATTGGGCAGCAGCATTATCGAAACGTTCAGTCATTGTTTACCTTAAAGGAGAAATAGAAACACGTAAATACTGCACCCCATGATCGAGGTCACAGTAAGAGAAGCAAAAGTCCATTTACCCATTCTGCGATGTTTGCTCATCCCTGCTATCCCCTCTTTTTGGTATGTTTTATAGGAGGTTATTATTAAGTATATCCAGCCAGCCACAGCCAAAAAAGCAATCAAAATATGAATGAGCAAAAAGAGCACTAAAAAATCGTACGATATTGGCGACATTTTGACGTATTCAACAAATCCACCGCTGATACGAACGCCGATTTCAAAAATCAGCACCATAACAACCGTTAAAATCAATATGACTATTTGAGATTTGTAATGAAGCGGTATATTTCCAATAACCGCCTGACGAATGGAAAAAGCCAACAAAAATGGCAAAATAGCAAAATACAGTGTGACTAAATCCATATAGAATGCAGCTCGCGTCCCTAAAAAACCTAATTCAAACATTTATTTCCATTATGTTAAGATTGTTGCATTATAAATCATGAGAGGTTTACTTATGATAAAGAAAAAAATAACCTATTTTTCCTTGCACCTGAAAATACAATAATCCTGATATAGCTACAAGAAGGTTATGCTATAATTTCAAAAAAATAAAGGCAATACTAATGCTAAGTGATCGCGTTAATACCCTCTCAGAATCGATTACCATTGCTATTTCAACATTAGCACAAGAGCTAAAGGCGCAAGGCAAAGATATTATCAGTTTTTCAGCAGGTGAGCCTGATTTTGATACACCCCAAGTTATCAAAGATGCCGCTATTCGTGCAATCAACGAAGGTTTCACCAAATACACGGCTGTCGATGGTATCCCCGAACTTAAAGCGGCCATCGCACTTAAACTCAAGCGTGACAACGGACTTGATTATAAACCCAATCAAATCATCGCCAACAACGGTGCAAAACATTCACTTTACAATCTCTTTGCCTGCACAATTCAAGCAGGTGATGAGGTCATTATTCCGGCACCGTATTGGGTGACGTATCCGGAGTTGGTGCAATATTGCGGCGGTACCGTTGTCGAAATCATGACCGATGATGCAAGCGGATTCAAAATCACTCCAGAACAACTTAAAGCGGCATTGACTCCAAAGACAAAGATGCTGATACTCACTTCGCCTTCCAACCCGACGGGTGCCGTCTACACACGTGCAGAGCTTACCGCTTTGGGCAAAGTACTTGAAGGGACAAATGTACTTGTTGCAAGCGATGAGATGTATGAAAAGCTCATCTACGATGGAGAATTTGTCTCATCCGCAGCAGTCAGCGATGACATGTTTGCTCGAACCATTACCATCAATGGCCTAAGTAAGTCAGTGGCAATGACGGGGTGGCGTTTTGGGTATATGGCAGCAGCCAATACTGAAATCATCCAAGCAACCAAAAAATTACAAAGTCAAAGCACGTCCAATATCAATTCGATTACCCAAAAAGCGGCAATCGTAGGATTAAACGGAGAAGCAGACCGCGACATCGAATCCATGCGTCAAGCCTTTAAAACACGCCGGGATGAAGCCGTACGTCTTTTCAATGAAATCGACGGCCTCTCTGTTCTTTCACCCAGCGGTGCTTTCTATCTTTTTGTCAATATTAAAGCCGTTAGCAATGATTCAATGAGATTTTGCAAAGAATTATTAGAAGAACAAGGGGTTGCAGTAGTCCCTGGTGTCGGATTTGGAAGTGAAGGTTATTTTCGATTTAGCTTTGCAACCGATATTGAGAGCATCCGTTCAGGAATTAAACGTATTGCTGCGTTTGTAGCAAGCAAAAAGTAGTCATTTCTACCCTCATTCCGCGCTGCGACACGGAATTGGGGACAGTTGACGGCATCAAAGTACGGCAGGATGAACTTATCGGATACTTTGTAATGCAGCGATCACTTCATCAATGTTCCCTAATGGAAGATGAACTTTCCACTCAGGATTTTTAGCATCTCCCGAAAGTGATATACCAATACTTGCGACACTGTCACTTCCTTCACCGTAAGGAGCTTCAATTTTACTGACGGCAATCACCCCTTTTTTGGTTCCATTTAGTGGTATTTCTTTGATAATAGCTGCTGATGAACTCATAAATTCTCCTGATAAATTGATATAAATAAGAGTGTATCGGGATTTTTGCTAAAGAGAGCTTAAAAAAGAATTATTGTTCGACACTCGCAACTTTGGGAGAATTCCCATAAATAAATGCATACATTTTTCGGTAATAACGTTCATTGCGCGTTCGATCGCTTGCACTGAAATGATGATAGCGCCCCAGTGTTTCCCATGAATATCCGAAACTTTTTACCAATCCCATCATAATACGATTGGCATGCTCCCGTTCACTTTCATCAACAAAATAATCTTGAAGGATAGGATTTGGATGGTATTTATAGTTGATCTGATACGGTCCAAGGTCTAGATTCGTAATTCCGCCATTGATCAGAGCTTGCGCTTGTGCCGTACACTCTTCCGTCGAATTGCAGCGTATAATATGTCCATTAACGGCAAAGCCCGCAGATTTTGCTCTTTGCGCATCCTCAACTGCATTGATTCGTATTACATTAGGATTGCAAGTCCCATCCGATTCTTTTAAACATTCGCAGTTTTTAATCGCATCAAGGACAATATCAGGCATTCTTGCACTCGATACATCACTCTCTGCACATATAAACTGAACTGAAAAAAATATCAATAGGGTAAAACGTTTCATATTTATCCTAATACTTAAGCTTGTAAAATTTTAGCCAACTTTGCTTGAAGTTTAAGCCATAATTTATGTTCCATAAGGGGGAAGCCACTGTAAACGCCCCCTTTTGTGATACTTTTAGTAACACCTGAGCGTGCTGCCAAGGTTGTGAACGGAGCGATAGTCAGATGCCCGGCTGTTGCACTCTGTCCACCCATTACGACATTTCGACCCAATGTTGTTGAACCTGCAAGACCTGATTGCGAGACCATTATACAATACTCACCTATGACACAGTTATGACCGATTTGTATAAGATTGTCGATTTTACTGCCACGCTTGAGCAGAGTAGATCCAAACACAGCACAATCAATGGTTGTATTTGCCCCAATCTCAACATCGTCTTCGATAACCACATTTCCATTTTGGTAGAGTTTAATATGCTCACCCGTTTTTGTGTGCGCATACCCAAAACCATCGCTTCCAACAACACTTCCGGAGTGGATCATCACATTGTTGCCCAGTATGCAATCACGATAGATTGAAACATTGGGATAAAGAAGGACATTGTCGCCAATAACAACATCAGCACCCACATACACTCCGCTCATGATCGTACAGTCCGCTCCGATACGCGCCCCATTTTCAATATACGCTGTAGGATAAATCGTGGTATTCTCGCCAACAATAGGTGCATTATCGCTGGTTTGAAGCGGTTTTGCAAAAAACTTAGACAGCTTAGCCACCATAAGATAGGGTTCATCACTGCACAATGCTACAACATTTTTAGGCAATAAATGCGCTTTTGAGGCAGGTAGAATAACACATGCAGCGCGGGTTGTTTCCAAATCTTTTTCATATTTTGAATCAGAAAGAAAAGAGATTTCACCATCCCGTGCATCTTTGAGGGTATTCATTCCCGTAATATCAAAATCACACTCTAAAACTACCTCAAAATCAAAGAGATCAACAATTTCTTGCAGATTCATTTAACGTTCCAATGCTACAGAGCCGCTTCGAACGATCTCTTTGGGATGAAACCGTTTAATGGCTTCCAAAAAGTGCCCTACTCTCATCGGTTCATCCGCGACCATAACAATCAGCGTATCGCTTCCGACATTCACTATACGGCCATTATAAGCCTGTGCGAGAGCATCAATGTCACCTATCGATTCACTCAAAGGGATTTTGACCATTGCCATCTCTTTTTCGACCAGATCAGCATGTTCATAGACCTTTAAAACCGGAATAAGCTTATGGAGTTGTTTGATAATCTGCTCAACAACCTTTATAGATCCCGCCGTGACAATCGTAATACGTGAATATTTTGATTCAGGAATCGGGGCTACGGTCAGTGATTCAATATTGTATCCGCGTCCTGAAAAAAGGCCGGCAATACGTGAGAGGACACTTGCCTCATTTAAAACGATAACGGAAATAACGCGTCGTGCCTGCTCCATTATTTATCCTTATATTCTAACATCATATTAAAGAGCGATCCACCGGCTGGAACCATGGGCAATACATTCTCAAACCGTGCAACCACGACATCGATAATCGCAACCACATTTTTATCTATTGCGTCTTTCAAGGCGGCATCAAACTCTTCTTTTGTATTTACACGGTAACCGACCCCACCGAAACTTTCAGCAAGTTTTACAAAGTCAGGCTGAATCGAAAGATCCGTTTGCGAATGACGCTTGTCGTAAAACATGGTTTGCCATTGACGCACCATTCCCAAGAAGTTATTGTTCAAGATAACATTAATGACGGGAAGGTTGTACTCAACCGCTGTCATCAACTCTTGGATATTCATCAAGATCGATCCGTCACCCGTAATGTTGATACTGACACGATCCATATCGGCCCGTTTTACCCCGATGGCTGCTGGAAAACCATATCCCATTGTCCCTAATCCGCCTGAACTGTTCCATTGACGCGGACGGCTGAAAGGATAAAACTGTGCGGTCCACATTTGGTGCTGACCTACATCCGTTGAGATGTTTGCATCATCTCCCAGAAGCTGCCCGATACGCTCAACGACCCATTGGGGTTTGAGCCGATCTCCCTCTTCTGTATACGACAACGGATGAAGCTTATTAAAATTAGCAATCGTATTGTGCCAAGGGGCATAACGCAACGGATCGACTTGTTCGGATGCCAGCGCCATCATCGACTCGACGACATTTTTCACATCTCCAACGATAGGGAAATGGGCATTGACCAGTTTTGAGATACTCGCGGGATCAATATCTACGTGAATGATCTGTGCATTTTTAGCGAATTCAGAAAGTTTCCCCGTAACACGGTCATCAAAACGAGCACCCAGTCCAATCACCAAATCCGTTTCAGACATCGCCATATTTGCCGCATACGATCCGTGCATCCCCAACATGGAGATAAGCAACGGATCACTGTGATGCAGTGTCCCGCGTGCCATAAACGTCTCAACAGCCGGTATTTGAGTCATCTGTGCAAATTCTCTCACCAGCTCGGCCGCACCTGAACTGATTACCCCGCCGCCAAGATACAACAAGGGCCGCTTTGCATTGGCAATTGCCTCTACGGCTTTTTTAATCTGACGAATATTTCCTTTGACGGTTGGCTTATAGGTTTCGAGCTCAACGTCTTTTGAATAATCAAATTTAGCGATTTGCGCGGTGACATCTTTGGGAATATCGACATGGACAGGACCCGGACGACCCGTACGAGCGAGATAGAACGCTTCTTTTAAAACACGGGCCAAATCTTTGGCATCGGTTACCAGGTAATTGTGTTTTGTACAGGGACGACTGATTCCCACGGCATCAATCTCTTGAAACGCATCGGTACCGATCAACGACATAGGAACCTGCCCGCTGATGACGACAAGAGGAACAGAATCCATATAGGCATCGGCGATACCCGTAATCGCATTGGTAAATCCAGGGCCTGAGGTGATCATGGCCACCCCTACTTTTCCCGATGCTTTGGCATAACCTTCTGCCGCATGGACTGCCGCTTGCTCGTGTCGCGTCAACACGTGCTGAAATGAGTTTTGTTGATAGATTGCATCGTAGACGTTCATGATAGCACCGCCCGGATAACCGAATATGACTTCAACTTCCTCAGCAATCAGTGCTTCAATGACCATCTGTGCACCGCTTATTTGCATCTCATCTCCTTTACGTAAAATAGGTTTAATCTGTATTTAAAAAATTACTATATTATAAAAGACATAAGCTATAAATTACGTTAAACTGGGGATTTGATTCTTTAAATAATAATTCAATGCAACTCCCTCACGCAATCCATCATCGATAACAATCGCATGAGTGAGAGAAAATGCATCGAAAATCATCTTCAATATCTCTATCCCTACAATAATCAATTCTTCTCTCCCCACACCCACAAATCTTGCGCGACTGCACTCATCCATTGCAAGCAGCTCATTTAACACACGTGAACAATCTTCTCGTGTCAAAACGGAACCATTAACCTTTTCCGAATCATACGTGAGATACTCCATACCCATCAAATAAGCTATGACAGTAGTAGGGGTTCCCGCGGTTAATACAAGAGTATCCAGCGGATCTGAAAATTTAAAAGATGCTAAATAGTGGGAAATAGTCTCACGCCATACGTTCAACTCTTTTACCAAAATATCCGGTGTCTGTCCTTTTTCACTCGTGGTGACTATTCCCAGAGAAAAACTTTTCGATTCGGTGCGATCCGACGAAACGACGATAACCTCCGTTGAACCGCCGCCTACATCCACAAGAGCCCATTGCGATGTCAATCGATTCAAAAGAGCAAGGCGATTTTGCACGGCCATAAGCGTTAGCATTGCCTCTTCTTCTCCATCAATAATACGAAAACGCACCCCGGTTTGTTCTTCGATTATCTGCAGACATTTAAGAGAATTGCTAGCCATTCTCATCGCAGCCGTTGTAATGGCAATAATGACTTTATTGGTAAAATCAATGGACTCTTTTGCCTCGTTCAAGGCATTGACAATACGCTCCATAGCTAAAAGACCGATCTCTCCGGTATCATTCAACCCTTGCGCGGTACGGACAATTTTTTCAAAGCTTTTACCCCATCTTTTTCCATCATACTCTATCACTCGAAGCGTATTGGATCCTAAATCTATGGCAATCATCATGATTTTGACGTGATGTCATTCAGTAGCATAGAAGGCATCCAGGACTCCAAAGAGCCTTGTTTGAGCATCTTAAGATTCATCGTTGTCGTATACTCATGTTTGAAAAGGTTGAAAAAGTACTTAATATACTCATCTGCCCCAAACATCTGGACATAATTGCGAATTCCATTTTCAAGCTCCGCAGCCGAGGCTTGAGAATATAATTTTTGTTCCAGTTGAACCGAATAGCATTGAGCAAAAACACTTCCCATACTGACGTATTTTGCAGCAATTGGCAGATAAAACCCAAATTCTTTACGCAATCCTTCGACATCCCCTTTGAGAGCAAAACGCAACGAAGCATCAAGAACTTTATTCCAATGTGCTTCAAGCTGTCTGGCTTCGGGCATTTCATACAATAACGGATAAGAACTAAGGTATGAAAATGCATTGATATAATTTTTAGAAGCAAGTGCATCGAAAAAAAGCTGTTTTACTTTAATGGTTTCCAGCAGCTGCGTTGCTTCTTTTGAATAATCCGGGAAAAACACCAATATCTCAGATGCTTTTTTGGCCGCTATTAGATCCCCGCTAGTATGGGATTTCAGTGCTTGAACGTAGAGTTTATCGGCGTATTCCATCACAGCAGGGTATTCGTCAAACTCTTTTAAAAAAGGATGGTTTTTAACCAGTTCATTAAACTTGAGGAAATTCTGGGATGCAATCACTTTTTTAAAATAGTCATACAACCGTTTATCGGCAAAAAGTTGTTGAATAAGAGCCGTTTTTTCGGATATACCGCGATAAGGGGCCAAAAGGATTCTTGCTTGCTCCTCTCCATCAGCTCCTAAAATGATTTCTTGTGTTTTAGCGAAGAGGTGTTTCCAGTGTGTTTCCATTTTTAGATACAGTTGTGAATCTTTGAATATCGGATACTGCTTTGCCAGTGAATACGCCAGCGGAAATCTTCCCTCTTGCGCACTGATTTGAAACTGAGCATATTTTTCATAGTCTCTCAAAACATGTAGAATAAGGGCATTTTTCTGAGAAGTACCCATAAAAGGATCAAAAAGTTCTTTGGCTTTTGCTTTCTCCCCTTTTTCTAAATGAAGTCGCGCTTTGGAAAAAATATCTGCCCATATCTTCTCCACCAACTCATACGATTTTGAATAATACAAGATGGGATTTTCTTCTAAAAGATGATAAAACGCTTTGTATTCTTGATGCTGTATCAAATCCACATAAGCTTCTTGATCCCCAAGCAGGGAGTAAATTTTGATATTACCCTGTACTGTTCCAACAGCAAGGCGAAAATCCTTTTCTATAAAGGTCATAGAGATGATCTCTTCATTCTCTTTAAGATAGCGATGCTTTATGAGCTCCATCGATTGCATATCATACAGTCCAATGTATCCCAATTTCGTTCCGATAAACACAAATCGCTTATCGCAGCTTATGCACATGACATTGATTCTATCATTCATTTTTGGCAATCGTTTGAAGACTTTCCCCGAACTGATATCCCACACAACCAGTCCGCCCTCTTTGTCAGCAGATAAGAGACGGGACTTCGGTAAAAATACCATTCCAACGACAACACTGGTATGTCCAATCAATTTCAAAGGTTTTTTCATGGTTGCAAGGTTTAAAACATTGACGGTGCGATCAAAGCTGCCGGTTGCGATCCATTGCCCATTATCATTAAAAACGATCGACGTTACATAATCAGAATGCGCAGAGATTGAAAATGCCAATTTGGCCGTTTTAATGGCCCAAAGAAATACCTTTCCGTCTTGTCCGCCCGTTACACAATATCGGCTGTTGGGGTCAATAGCAACACTCTCTATTTCACCCTGATGGCGCCCTAATTTGTATAAAAGCTCTTTATTTTCTATACTGAATAAAGCTGCTTTATCCGTTTTAGAAATAATACTTATGAAATAATTTCCCTTACTTGCAATATCGGTTACAGAACTAGAGAGTCTTTCATGGAGCACATTGCATTTGAAACCGTCTATTATTTTATAATCATCGGCAGAAAAAATTCGTAAAGTCGTTTGCGCATCAATCACCGCCAATGCTCCACTGGCAAGTGTCTTTAGCTGAAGAATTGGGGATTTTATATTAATTAATTTCAATGCGTCCATTGGGGGATTCTTTAGTTCTCTTCACTGCTGAGATAGCGATTTTCATGCAACAAAGAACGGATTTGATCTTGGTGCGCTCTCCCTTTTGTTTCAAGATGAATGGTGACATTTGCATCTCCGTACGCAAGAGACGTGGAGGTACGATCATAATCGATATGAACGATGTTGGCATTGACATCTTGAAGCATCCGTGTAAGTTGCATCAATGCGCCCGGTTTATCGATCAACGTAACCGTGAGTTTCATCTTACGTCCTGACTTGATGAGCCCCTTTTCAATAATAATTGAGAGGAGTGTCACATCCATATTGCCCCCGCTAAGAACAACACCCACTTTTTTGTTCTTCAGGTGTGGAAGCTTATGATGCAGCAATGCTGCCACACCGACAGCTCCCGCCCCCTCAACAACCAATTTTTGACGTTCAAGCAAAAATAAAATGGCATTGGCTATTTCTTCGTCATCAACGCTCACAAACTCATCAACCGATTCGAGGATATGAGCCAAGGTTATGGGCGAGCTATCACGCACTGCAATACCGTCTGCAATCGTACGCACGGTCGTACTGTCGATCGCTTTTTTAGCTTCAAACGACTCACGCATAGCCGGTGCACCCACGGCACTGACACCGATCACGCGGACATGGGGAGCAATCGCTTTGATCGCGGACCCCATCCCTGAGATCAAACCTCCTCCGCCAACAGGAATAACGATAGCATCCAGATCAGGCATCTCATCCAACATCTCTATGGCAATTGTCCCCTGCCCTGCCATGACTGCTTCATCGGTAAAAGGATGGACAAAAACCATTCCATGCTCTTCTCCGTACGATGCAGCATAAGCATAGGCTTCATCGTAATTGCTCCCTACGAGCTTTACGTCAGCACCATAATAATTGACGCCATTAATCTTAGTCAATGGTGTCGATTCCGGCATCACAATAAGAGCCTTGATCCCAAAGCTTTGAGCTGCCATTGCAACCCCTTGGGCATGATTGCCGGCGCTGGCTGCAATGACACCGCAATCACGTTCTTTCTGGGTAAGAGAGGCGATTTTATTATACGCCCCTCGAATTTTAAAAGCACCGGTAACTTGCAGGTTCTCGTTTTTTAAGTAGACATCGCATCCCGACTCCTGACTGAGTCTGGGTGCATGAGAAAACGGCGTTGCAACGACTACATTTTGAATACGCTTGTGTGCTTCTTTTATCGTCTCTAAATCGATCAATGTTGCCCTTTAACCGAATATCAGCATGTGTTCAACCATACTGCAATGATTTTGAACCACTTCCATCCCTGCATCATGCGCACGGTTTGCAGCGTCATTATTAACAATCCCTTTTTGTGCCCAAAATACTTTTACATCCCCACGTGTGATACACGCATCCGCAACCGCATGCAAGGCATCTGGTTTCCGAAAGATATTTACCATGTCTACCGCAAAAGGAATCTCTTCCAAAGAACGGTATACTTTTTCTCCCAGAATCGTCTCTTCTTTGGGATAGACCGGAATAATCGTATATCCCGCTTTTTGTAAATATTCTGCTACACGATAACTGTCTTTCGTCGAATCAGGAGACAAACCTAATACGGCAATCGTTTTAACACGGTCAAAAATAGCTTTTATTTGATCATTATTTGCATTAATTGTGGGGAATTCACATTCCATACGACTCTCCTCGAAAATTCTTTAAATTAAAGTTATTATACCCTAAGAACCCCTTTAGATAGAGAAAATCATACGGTTTTATTCTTTTCTCCGATATAGCGCTGGCGTGGTCTCGCGATTTTCATCTCAGGATCATTTTTAAGTTCAATCCATTGAGCGATCCAGCCAACACAACGGCCAATGACAAAAATAATCGTAAACATTGATTTTGGTATTTTTAAAGCCGTTAAAATCAAACCCGAATAAAAATCAATATTTGGATACAGTTTTCGATCAATAAAATAGGGGTCGTTTAGAGCAATCTCTTCTATTTTTTGTGCAATGGTTAGTAAATTGCTGTCGATTCCAAGATCATCTTTGAGTTCGTCGAGGAGTTTTTTTAAAATTCGGGAACGGGGATCAAAATTTTTGTAGACACGGTGTCCAAATCCCATCAGTTTGAAATGATCATTTGGATCTTTTGCTCGTGCAATAAAAGCATCGACATTCTCAACACTTCCGATCATTTCAAGCTGAGCGATAACCGATTCATTGGCTCCGCCATGGGCTCTTCCCCATAAGGCATTGATCCCTGCTGAAATGGCCGCATAAGGATGTGCTCCCGTAGAAGCTACGGCTCTAACAGTCGACGTAGAAGCATTTTGTTCATGATCGGCATGAAGGGTAAAAATAGTATCCAATGCCCGTATTTCGACATCACGAATTTCAAGATTTTCTCCCGGATATGCACGCATCATATAAAGAAAATTTTCCGTAAAGGAACGCTCGATGTCGGGATAGACATACGGGATTCCTAGGGATCTTCGGTAGGTAAAAGCAGCCAGTGTCGGGATCTTGGCAATAATACGACGCGCCATAACCTGCACTTCATTCTCTGTCGTAGCATTAAGGTGTTCGAAATAAAAAGTAGACAAAGCGGAAACGGCCGATGACATCATAGCCATAGGATGGGCACGATCAGGAAAAGCATTAAAGAGCCCTTTGAGCCCCTCATGAATAAACGCCCGCTTACGCAATTCGTTATCAAATGCCGCTTTATCCGTTTCGGATGGAAGCTTTTGGTTTAACAGTAAATAGCATACGTCCAGATACGTTTTTTTGTTTGCCAAATCGACAATGTCATATCCACGATAGCGTAATTCTCCTTTGTCGCCATCGATGTACGTAACCGCAGAACTGCAGCTTGCGGTCGAAGTAAACCCCGGATCATACGTAAACATCCCCGTCTTTTTATAAAGGGTTCTTACATCGATTACATCAGGACCTAGAGTGGGATTCAAAATCTCGAACTCGTAGCTTTTCCCTGTTCGATTATCAATAAGAGTAATACTGCTCACGTCTCACCTCTTAAAATGGTAAAAATATTTCTTATACTAATACCATCTACCTTAAGGTAACTAACAATTCCTTCTAACTCGCAAATCCGCTTTTGAAGCTCTCTTTTTGAACAACGATCTGCTTTTGTTTCTCTTTACGCGCCGTGTCTTTTTCGACAAAGATTTTTTCTCTTGTTTTGGGATCCATCTCCGTGTAATACATCACGGCTGAGTACGTTCCGGGTGTCGGGGTAAAGACCTGTGCTTGCTCCGGATTCATTTTCAGTTCATCACTCGTAAAACGTTTTAAATCATGCATGTCTTTCTCGGTGCATCCCGGATGTGCTGCGATGAGATAATAGGTCAAAAATTGTTTTTTACCTTCTTCGCGGTTGAGTTGATCGTACAGTTTTTTGAAATCGACAAGGGTTTGTTTTCCCGGTTTATTCATCAAATGAAGCACATGATCCGACGTATGTTCGGGGGCTACTTTCATCTGTCCTGAAATGTGATGCTTGACCATTTCTTTGAGATACTCATACCCTTGACGCTTGTCTTCGTTAATCAGGTCATAGCGTACCCCGGAAGCCACAAACGCTTTTTTAATCCCTCTCACTTCACGAAGACGTCGCAGAAGGTTGATAACACGCGTATGATCGACTTTCATCGACTTGCACAGATGGGTGTCATCCACACATCGCTGATGGGCACAGGTACCGTGTTTGAGTTTTTTATTGCACTCATAGCCGTACATGTTTGCCGTAGGGCCGCCGACGTCGCTGATGATTCCTTTAAAATCTTTATATTCGGTAAACTGTGTCGCTTCCGCAAGGATGGATTCTTCGCTACGGGTACGAATCGTACGCCCTTGATGAACCCCGATAGCACAAAAATTACACTCTCCCCAGCATCCTTGATGCGTCATGATCGAAAACTTGATTGTTTCCAGACATTTTACCTCGCCTTGAGGTCTATGATAGGGGTGAAGTTCACGGGTAAACGGCAATGCCGAAACGGCGTCCATCTCATTTTCGTCAAGATAATCCGCAGGAGGATTTTGGATACTGTACCGGCCATCGACCTCTTGGCATAGCCCCTCGGCTGAAATGGGGTCATTGTTATCATAAAATGCATCAAAAAGGTCGATGTACTTTTCTTTATCCTCCAAGCACTCTTTGTGCGAAGGCAATGTCAAATATCCTTTTTTGGGCTCTTTTGATATATAGCAGACCCCTCGTATATCCTCCGGTGATTTTCCCTCTTCGAGTGCTTTTGGAAGAGCGATAATGGCCCCCTCACCCATCCCGTAGATCAAAAAATCAGCTTTGGCGTCAAAGAGAATGGGTTTGCGCAATTTATTGGTCCAGTAATCATAATGGGTCACACGGCGCAGACTTGCTTCTATTCCCCCCAATACGATAGGAACGGTATTTTTGTAATATTGACGGATAAGATTAGTATAGACCAAAACTGCGCGATCGGGACGTTTGTTGTTCACACCGCCAGGTGTATAATCATCACTGTTTCGAAATTTTTTCGTCGCCGTGTAGTTGGAGACCATCGAATCGACACTTCCGCCGCTGACTCCCCAAAAAAGACGAGGCTCACCCAAACGTTTGATATCCACATCACTCGTGACATCCGGCTGTCCGATGATACCGACACGATACCCCTCACGCTCCAAAATGCGTCCTACAGCCGCTATCCCTATAAAAGGAGAATCAATATAGGCATCGCCATTGACGAGAATAACATCGCATTGATCCCAGCCTCGTTCATCCATTTCAGCGCGAGTTGTGGGGAGAAATCGAAAAGTTTTAGAAGGATTTGTTTTCATAAGAGGTATTGTACGGTGAAACCTCTTATGATGGACTATAAGATAAGGTATAATAAAAAAATACTAGCAAAAGGGCAACAAATGGATGAGCAAGGAAATATTTTTTTACTACTGGCCGTAATGGTCGCGTTTGTATATGTTCTCACCCGTAATAAAGATTAAGTTTTATTTGAGCATCGCGACGGGTGCGACATACGTTCCTTGAAACTTTGTTATTCCGAGATTTTTAAGCACTTCCATCTGCTGTGCATTTTCAATCATTATCGCTATTATCGAAATCCCCAGACTCTTGGTTAAATTATTTAAACTTTCACGGGTATTCCCGGTATCTTTATCATAGAGCATGTCCTCCAAATAAGCCGAATTCGATTTGACGTAATCGGGACGGATGATCTGCAGATAGTCTGCTCCGCTGTCGGGAAGGACAAAATGATCTATTCCGAAGTGATATCCATACATCTTTACCATGTCTGAGAGGGCATGAACTGCTTCAAGGTTGTTTATTGCTACCGTGTTGGTGACCTCAAAAGACAAATAAGCTTCAGTATGCCGCTTGAACTGGGCCAGTTCTTCACGAAGCCATTTTGTATTGGAATGTTTTTTAATAAAATCACAGCTGAGATTGATAGCCATACCCGCAGAGTGATTGTTTTCGCTCAAATGCTTAAGCGCCTTCTCAATCGTATATCGATCTAATAAATCAACCAAGCCAAGACTACCCGCAATCGGGATAAAATAGCCGGCATTATGAATCGCTCCTTCTTTGTCCAAAAGCCGTAAAAGAATCTCCTCATGCAGTACGTTGAAATCATTTTTATCGTATTCCACAACACTTTGGAACGCTAACATCATTCGTGATTCCTGTATACTTTGAAGCAATTCAGCTCTCCATTCATCACGTCCTAAAATGAGGGATTCCTCGTTGGAATGAGACTCGTCAATGGTAAAATTTCCCTTGTCTTTCGCTTCGGTAACGCTGTGGTCCGCGCGTGAAAAGAGTGATTTAAGCGTATCTTGTTCACTGTATTCACCAATACTGCATCCCAAAGCAACATAGGTTGTAATCGAATCAATCGCCTCCATTTTTTGCTGCATATGATCCATTAATCTTTCAACCAAGTGACGTATCGAAGCCACAGTATTCTCAGGGATGACGGCAAAAAAATCAGAATCATTAAGGCGTGCAATCAATACATTTTGTAAATCTCCAAACTGAGCATTCATCTCATTTGCCAGCGTAGTGAGTAATACATAGTCCTGCTGATAACCCATTTCACGTTTCAAACGGTCAATTCCATCCAGACTCAGCATCACATAAACCCCTGCTGCAAGAGAGCTGTGCGACTGAAGGTAATCGGGAAGTTTCGCGGTAAGATAGCGGCGGTTATAGAGCTTCGTTTCTGCATCTTTGTACAAAAGCTCGTGATAGCGGCGAAGGGTCTCGTTTTCCCGATCAAAAATATCTTTGACTTTGGCCACCATCGCATTCATAGCAACCGTAGCGGAGCGAAACTCCGTTGTAAAGGGGAGTTTATTCTCAATAATAAATTTGTTTTCAATGATCCCTTTGGCCTGATCTCGGATCCGCTCCAATGATTTAAGACTGAGCGATAGGAGCAGATACAACAGCCCAAATACGACAGCGCCCAACATTAAAAACGTTTGTATCAAATCTATCAGAGTTGAGTAGAGCTGCCGATAGGCATTACCCGTATGTCCACTCACTTCCAGGGTCCCAAACCGCGACCATCCAATCATAATCTCACTCGATGCGCTGGCACTGTGGATATTGATGCTCTGAATAAACCATTGCGGTACATCGCTGACTTTCA
>DASUNE010000136.1:0-6310 GCA_036277315.1 Sulfuricurvum sp. | reverse complement strand
GATAAACGCATCAAACGGTATCTTTGCATCGCATGCCGCTCTGTGGATTTTCATCGCTTCATTAAACACTTCATCCTCACTCAAACCGCCGATTACTTCAAACAATGCACTCGCATCATGCGCACTTCCGGCACTGTAATGCTCGATCGCGTATTCATAGAGCGCGCGAAGGGTTGCAAAATCCTGCACCTCATTCATATCAAGGCGCTCCAAATTTTCCAACGCATTCGTCATACGCTCCAGCGCCAAATCAAGGATATTGGCATAAAATGCCATCAACGTATCTTCATCAAATGTCTCATGCGCCTGCGCTTCGAGAACATACAAAGATGCAATATCCCCCTCGCTTTGTGCTTTATGGATTTTTGCTTTGAGTTCGTTCATGATAATGCCTCCTTCAGGCGGTTAAGTGCTTCGACAGTACGGGATGTCTCTTCGACCAATGCGATACGGATGTATCCGATTCCGGGATTTTCCCCTGCTTTATCCGTTCGGGCCAAAAATTCTCCCGGAAGAACCTTGACGTTGTAATCACGATAAAGCCGTTGGGTCAATTCCAAAGCATCTCCCACCTTTAGCCATACGTAAAACGTCGCATCCGACGTCTCAATCCCCAATATCTCACGAGCTGCTTTAAAGTTTTGAGCATACACATTACGTGCCACTTGGACATGCTCATCATCACTCCACGCTACGGTCGCGGCTGCTTGCAATGGAAGCGGAGAAGCACACCCGACATACGTGCGGTATTGCGCGTACCCTTTTAAAATCTCACTATCCCCTGCGATAAATCCGCTTCGCAATCCGGGAGCCGAAGAACGCTTGGAAATCGAATTGATAACAAGAATGTTTTTAAATGAAGTATTTCCTACATGCACAGAAGCTTCAAGCAATGATGGAACTTTTTGAGCCGTATAAATCTCACTGTAACATTCGTCATTGATAAGGAGAAAGTTGTGCTTAAGGGCAAGCTTCACCCATTTTCCCAATTCTTCAATCGACAATACGGATGCGGTAGGATTGTTCGGAAAATTCAAAATTACCAAATCACAGCCGGCAAGTTTATCTTCATTAATGACAGGCTTAAAAGCATTTTGCGCTGTCAAATTAAGATGAATAACCTTTGAGCGTGACGCAATCGCTGCCCCTTCATAGATCTGATAAAACGGGTTGGTATACGCCATTACTGGCTCTTTTTTATCAAACAGATAATACTGAGGAAAATTAAAGAGCACTTCACGTGTGCCAAAACTGCTGATAAGCTCATTGGGTTTGAGCTGGACACCAAAACGGCTTTTGACAAAGGCTCGCATGGAGTCATTGAGAGCCGCTTCCCCCGCTGTTTTTGGATAACGGCGCAGCTCTTCGGAGTGCATGGCAAGCGATTTTTGGATAAATGCAGGGGTCTCAAACTGCGGCTCACCTATGGTGAGGGCGATAGGGGAGTAAGCGCTGTTAGGGGTGATTCCCTCTAACAATGCGGTAAGTTTTTCAAAAGGGTACGGTTCAAAGTGCAAAGGACGATCTTTAGTATGAATTTATTGCCTATATTATAGCGGTTTTTTACTTATCCTCTTTCCCGCTGCTGATGGATTCAAATCGTTTCAATGTATGCCCGTCAATAATCATATAACGTGATTTTGCCATTAAAGGTTCACTGGACTTGGCGTGATGATGATCGATTGAAAAGGCCATCTCATACCCTGCTTCTTTTGCTCTTTTGAGAAGATCCTCGTCATAGATTCCAAACGGCCATGCCAAATACTTGATGGTATGCCCCATTTTTTTCTCTAACGTTGCTTTGGATTTATACAACTGAGCGTGAACCGATTTTTCGTATTCTTCTTTAGAGAGGCTCTTTTTTTCACGTTTAAAGTTTGGATGCCAATAGGTATGAGACTCGACATGAAACAGCTTCGTTGCTTCCAGCTCACGTAACTGATCCCACGTCATCGCATACTTGGCATTGGAAATAGCACTGGGATAGATGAAAAGGGTTACGGGGACTTTATATTTTTTAATCAGCGGTGCCATATCACTGTAAACACTCTTATGTCCATCATCCGCCGTAATAACGATGGACTTAGCAGGAATCGATTTGATTTTCCCATTAAGGTATTGCGCAGCCGTATCAAGCGATATAACCGTATAACCATTGGTTTTTAACCATGCCAATTGTTCAGCAAACGATTTCGTCTTAATCGTCATCGAATCTTTCACTTCGTCTCCGCAGCGGTGATAACACAAAACCGGAATACTTTGGAGCGCATACAAGGGGGCACTCAGACCTAATAACAATAAAAAGACCAAACGAAACAGTGAAAATTGACGATTCATAACCCAATCACATCCATAAATTAAATTTTAAAACGGGATTATAACGGATAAAAAAGGAAAATATAGAAAATATCTTTAAAAACAAAAGTAGCCAAAACGCCACAAATAGGGGGGATTTAAAAAATAGTTTTACTTTTATTCAAAAACTCTTGACAAAGGTGGGGGGAAAAGTGGTATACTTCCGCCATATTTCTTAAGGAGTTTTACATGATGAAAATCGTTTCTGCAATGCTTTTGGCTGCAATGTTTATCGGATGCAGCGAGTCTGCTACTACAGAGGCACCTGCTGCAACTGAAGAAGTAGCACCTGCTACAACTGAAGAGGTAGCTACTGATTCTGCTGCTGTTGCTACTGACGCTGCTGCTGTTGCTACTGATGCTGCTGCTGTTGATGCTGCTGCACCTGCTGCTACTCCAGCTAAGTAATTTTAGCTTTAGTACCTTATCTTGCGCTTCGGTGCAAGATATTTTTTAATTCCCTCCATTCTTCTTTAATATTCTCTAAATCTAAATTATCATAAACTGTCCTAATTTAAGTTAGGAGATCTCTCTATGAAATTCATTCTTCCCATATTCTGTTCCCTTTTATTCATCGGATGCGGTAATTCATCTCAAAACTCTAATACCGTTGCAGAAGATACCAGAATAATTGAACCTAAAAAGGTTGAAGTACCTCAAAATGCAACAATCCCTGAAACTACAGAAGTATCTATTCCTGAACCCACAGCATCAACACCGATCAAATCAAAAGCCGCTGAACCGGTTGCCGTTGCTCAAAAGCCCAAAGAAAAAACGGCTGTCAAAACTGTAGCAGCTGTAGATGGCAAAGCATTGTTTTTACAAAAATGCGCATCCTGTCATGGGGCAAAAGGGGAAAAAGCAGCGCTGGGTAAATCTCAAATTATTGCTGATTTCAGTGAAGGGAAAACAAAAGACGCATTGAAGGGATATCAAGCCGGGACCTATGGAAAAGAGATGAAAGGATTAATGCAAGGACAAACCAAAGGGCTTAGCGAAGAACAGATCGATGCACTTGCACACTACATTGCAGCCCCTTAATCATCCTATTTTGATAATGCAAACTTTTGCGTTATCAATTCACCTTCTTCATCAAAAAACAAATAATACAATTTATCTTTCTTGACACTCAATCCAGCAAGATAGCGCAATGCCAAATTGGCTTGCAATGAGGCAATGTGCATGACGATCGGTGCCGCAATTCCCGCAGGTGTTTTTTGGGTAATCTTAAACAGTTCCGTAAATGAGGAATCCTCAAAAAAACAAACTTGTCCATGAAATGCTTCTACTGAACCATAGACCCAAGGTAAATTTTTTGATTTAGCGTATTCATTGATTGCACCGCGCGTCGGAAGGTTATCGGTTGCATCAAGGATCAGATCAACCTCAATATTTTTTTGAATAAATTCCTCAAAGTTACACACATGGGAGATAGCTTTGACATAAGGACATCGTGCCTCAATCAACTGTGCACACACTTCGGATTTAAATTTTCCCTCATCCCCGCTTTTAAAGGCGATTTGACGATGGATATTATGCAAGCTGACCGTATCAAAATCCACCATGTGAATCTCACCGATACCCGATGCACCCAAGGCAAAGGCTAAAGAGGAACCAAGCCCTCCGCTTCCGATAATAACGATACGTTTAGCCTGCAAAGAATTTTGTGTCTCTTCTCCCCACAGCTGAACTTGACGATGAAAATAATGCATCATAGTCGTGTTTCCTTAGATGATTGTCTCTTTTTAAGTGCCTCTTTAAAGCCCCACCCTTTTTTCGAGTCATTGAGCGCTTTACGATCCAAATCTACAATGAGAAGCTCTTCGGTATTTCCCAAATCAGCCTCTACATCGCCATCAGGAGAGATTATCATCGAATCCCCATAAAACTTCCAGGCATGCTTCTCATCGCAATACTCACCCACACGATTGGCTCGCAAGATATAACAATTATGGGTAAATGCTCGCGTTTTTAGCAGCTCACGCCAACGATTATGGGATTCAAACGTGGATGCACTTGGAACAAGGACCACATCCACATTTTTAGCCGTAATAGCACTCCACAATGGATCAAAATGAAGCTCAAATCCCCCCATAACGGCAAATTTAAACCCATTAATCGCAAATATCATCGGAGCTCTTATGGCTTCAATGGGGTTGGCAAAAAATTGTTCCTCATTCCAGTGAGGATAATTAATCAAAAACTGCTGGGGATAATAGCTCACACTTCGTCCCGTAATTTTTGCGATCATCTTCGTACATTCATTTTTTTTGACAAGAATAACGGGAGCTACAAAAACCATTTCATACTTAATGGCGAGCGCTTTGAGGGTCTCAATCTGATGTATACTTTGTTCCCGTATCATGGAAAGTGGTGTTTGGAGCAGTTCTTTGAAAAAAGGGTTGAGGACATATTCCCCCAAGACGATGAGACGAACTCCTTTTTGGTGTGCTGCACGGGTATAGTTTTCGAGTGTTTTACTCCCCATGCCGATTGAAGGAAGTTGTAAAATTGCACAACGCATTATTGATCCTGATTTTTAATGATTTGAATTTGTAACTGGGCTTCTTCCAACATCTTTTCGGCAATTTTCAACTCACCCATCCCCTGCTCATAAGCTTTAACACTCTCGTTCATCGGTAACGTCGGATCCATTAGTTTTTCTAAAATCGCTTTTGCATTGGTTATCTTTGTCTCAAAACTCTCTGTTTCACTCATAATGCATCCTTTACATACTGCTCAATCTTATCGATTTCAACCAAAAAAGCATCATGCCCATAATCACTTTTAACCTCGATATAATCGACATTTTCTTTTCCGTATTCTCGCATCGTTGTGGCGATATGCTCCATTTCCGAAGGTAAAAAGAGGAAATCTTTTTCAAAACTGATCAAATACAAATCGGCTACTATTTTTTCCAACGCTTCCTGAAGGGAATCAAAGCCTCTTGAGAGGTCATGTATATTGATCGCTTTGGTAATATACAAATATGACAACGGATCAAACCACTTTGTAAAATTGTAGCCATTATACTCGAGGTACGATTCAACCTGAAACTTTCCAAACAGTTCAAACAGTCCATCCGTCCGTTTGTATTCTCTCCCAAACTTTCGCTCCATCGACTGAGGCGACAAAAAGCTGATATGTCCTGCCATCCGTCCGATGGCCATTCCACTCAGTCCACTTTCTTGTAGTGCCTTTGGATCATAATAGCCATTTTTAAACTCAGGGTCTTTGAGAATGGCTTCTTGCGCTACTTTATTAAAAGCAATGGCCCACGGCTGTGTCGCGGAAGTGGTCGCCATAGCAATAATTTTTTTCGCAAAATTAGGGAAAAAGATACCGAAGGTAAGCGCTTGCATCCCTCCCATTGATCCACCGATGATGGCATGGACTTCATGAATTCCTAATCGGTCAAAAAGTATTCGCTGTGCTTTAACCATGTCTAAAATACTCACGACGGGAAATTTATAACGATACGGTTCATGGTAAGGATATCGCGGTGACATCGGTCCCGTTGAGCCAAAACAACTTCCGATAACATTGGTACAGATCACGAAAAATTTGTCCGTATCGACCGCTTTTCCCTGACCTATAAGACCATCCCACCAGCCTGCTTTATTATCCCCTTCATAGGTACCTGCTACGTGATGAGAACCGGTCAGGGCATGACAAATCACAATGACATTGTCACGTGCGTCATTTAAAGTCCCATACGTTTCATAAACAATGTCATAAGGCTCTAAAATCCGCCCGCTCTCCAAATAAAGAGGGTTCGTAAAGTGTTCGCTGTGGGTTTGGAGGTTTAACATACGGCCCTTTACGCGTTTAATGCCTGAATCAAGTCATCGATCAAATCCGATGACGCTTCAAGACCGATACTAAGACGGATAAGCCCTGATGGGACACCGCATGCGATCAATTCTTCTGCTGATAGCTGCTGGTGCGTTGTGGA
>DASUNE010000135.1:0-17254 GCA_036277315.1 Sulfuricurvum sp. | reverse complement strand
TGGGTGAAATGGAGATGTTGGCGAAGGGTTCCGATTCGGTAGTTTTTAGGGATCAGTATCTCGCCGTCATCGTAAGGCTCTTCGCCTAAAATGATTTTAAAGAGGGTCGATTTGCCCGAGCCGTTGCGCCCGACAAAACCGATTTTTTGACCGCTGGAGAGTTTGAGATTGAGGTTCTCAAACAATACGCGTGTGCCGTAGCTTTTAGTGAGGTTATTGATTTGAATCATAGGATAGGTTTTATTCCTCTATTTTATGAGGAAGTTTTCCGGGCATTGCCTCTTTATTGGAGAGGAGGTCTTCGATTTGACGTTTTACTTTGTCGTAGCGAAACTGCTCTTTAAATCCATTAATCCGTCCCCCTGCAGCATTGGGATGACCGCCGCCGTTTGCCCACTCACCCGCCATCATGGCGACGTCTACTTTGTCATGACCGCGTAGACTCATTGTTCCGCGTGTGCTTACATCGACGATAAAATCGAAATCCGGATTGGTCGTTAAAAAACCGTTTCCGATGATGGAGGTATTCCCTAAGCCGTAGCTTAAAAATCCGCGCCATCCTTTGTAATAGATGGTCATCGTCGAGCGTTTTGTTCCCAAAAGTGCGACAATGTGTTTGGTGGAGAGGTTATCAAGCGTATTGTCTACCCCGTCTTTGAAAAAATCTTTTTTCATTGAATGCAATGCTTCATCAAGGACAATGTTGGCATTGGGAAGATGACGCATGGTGGCGGCACGTTCCAACAAAGCGAGTTTATAAGCACGGTCTTCATTGCCAAACATGACGCGGCTCATCTCTTTGGCATCACTGATTAGACGCATACAGACTTTGCCGTATTCGAAATCTTCCACTTCGTCTTGGTGCCAAAGATCAACGGCATTGACTACTTTGACAAACTCTTCAAGCCATCCTCCGCCACTCAATCCGTAATTTTCAAGCGCGTATTCGTAGACGATTTTCGTCGCGCAGCGATCCGTGTCCAAAAAATACCATGGGTATTGTGCCGCCGTATCTTTTCCGCTTCCGTGGTGGTCGAGCAGGGTGATGGTGATTTTCCATCCCGCATCGTTTAGCTTATTGACTTCAAAATTAAGCCATTTCGCTTCATCGGGTGTGAGATTGAGGTCGCTGATGAGGATGGTGGCGGTTTGTTTGGTTTTTTTGATGGTATCGAGTATCTCTTCGAGACGATCCATGACCTCGGCACCGTAATTGGCGTTGTAGCTGATCATCGTATGCGCAGTTTGTGCCATAACAAGCTGACAGCTGTAGCCGTCTAAATCAATGTGAGAGAGGTGGTAAAACGTTGTATTCATAAAAATCCTATTTATCTAAAGTGATGGAGCCTAAAACTTCGAATTTAGCGCTAGAGTCGATTTCAGCGTGTGAAAGGACGATAATATCGAGGTTGAATCGTTCGTAAATCTCTGCCAATGGACGGCGAAGTTTAGGATCGACGATGATGATGATGGGGGATACGCCGCGTTGGAGAAGTTCACCCGCCTTGGTGCTGGTGGCTTGGATGAGTCCGTTGATTTCTCCTACATTGAGTTGAAGCTGGCGTATACCGTCGCGATCACTTGATTTTTCCAAAAGACGCTGCTCGCTCATCGTCTCAAAGGTCAGGAGTTTTATCACACCGTCTTGACCGGTATACAGCTGTGTGATGACACGGGAGAGTTTAGCACGGACATGCTCGATAATGGTGTCCACACTTTTGGTATATTCAGCCACATCGGCAATCGTCTCTAGGATCGTTATCATATCTTTGAGTGGGATCCGTTCGTGCAGCAGACCTCTAAATACCCGCTGAATCAATCCGATATTGGAAACTTTGAGCAAATCATCGATGAGAACAGGATAGTCATTTTTGATCTTATCGATGAGCGATTGGGTCTCTTGACGTGTGAGGAGCTCTTCGGCGTATTTTTTCACCAGTTCGCTCATGTGGGTTGATATGACAGTGGAAGGGTCAACGACGGTGTAGCCGTTGATAATAGCCTCTTCTTTGAGTTCAGGGGCAATCCAAAAAGCGTCAAGTCCAAACGCCGGTTCTTTGGTCGGTTCTCCTTTAATTTCACCGATGGCCATTCCGCTGTCCATCGCCAAGAATTTATCCGGCTGGATGAGTCCGTCGCCGATCATCACCCCTTTTAGGAGGATCGAATACTGGGTTGGTTTAAGGTGAAGATTATCCCGTATACGCACTTGCGGCATCAAAAATCCGAAATCAGAGGCGATTTTACGGCGCATGCTTCGGATACGTTCAAGTAAATCTCCCCCTTGTGTGTTGTCAGCAAGACGGATGAGCTGGTAGCCCAGTGTGAGCTCAAGCATCTCGATTTTTAGGATGTCTTCGAGTGCGGCTTCTTCATCTTTTGCAATCTCTTCATTGGATTTACGGCGTGTGGCAGTCGAAGCAGCTCCGTCAGCAGATGCCCCAGGCTGGGAGGCTTTGGCACTTGCGGGGGCTGCGGTGAGGAGAAAATCCCCTTTTTCGTATCGATACAGCGCATACCCAAGCCCTAGGAAAATAAGAGCGACAAATCCCATGGAAAGTGTCGGTAATCCTGGGGTGAGCGCGAACATCATCATGACGACCCCTACGATCATCATCACTTTGGCATTCCCCATAAGCTGCTTGATACTTCCCTCGGCAAAGTTCCCTTCATCGTTGGATGCACGTGTGATCATAATACCCGTCGCAGTGGAGATGATCAATGCCGGGATTTGAGAGACGAGACCATCTCCGATTGTGAGGATGGTATACGTTTGTGCACTTTGCGCTACATCGAGATCAAACTGGAAAATTCCGATTAAAAATCCGCCGATGATGTTGATAAAGGTGATGATGATCCCCGCGATCGCATCCCCTTTGATAAACTTGCCCGATCCATCCATTGCCCCGTAGAAATTGGCATCTTGGAGGATATCGGCGCGTCTGCGTTTGGCTTCGGTTTCTTCGATGAGGCCGCTGTTAAGATCGGCATCAATCGCCATTTGTTTTCCGGGCATCGCATCGAGGGTGAAGCGTGCCGCAACTTCAGCGACGCGGTTCGATCCCTTGGTGACAACCATAAAATTGATCAAAACGATGATACTAAAAACAATCACCCCAATGACGTAATTGCCCCCGACAACAAAATTTCCAAAACTCGTAACGATGTCGCTGACGGCTTCTGGACCTTCATGCCCGTGACTGAGGATCATACGGGTCGTCGCAATGTTCAAGGAGAGACGAAAAAGCGTTACGATCAGCAGGAGTGTCGGAAAGGTAGTGAGATCGGTAGGTCTGGGAATATAGAGCGAAATCAATAAAATTAAAACAGAAAGAGAGATAACGATAGCCAGAAAAAAGTCGAGCATCGCACTGGGAAGGGGAACGATGATGATTGCCAAAATGGCCATAACAAAAACAACAACGCTCAAATCCCGCGATGCGAAAATAGCGGAGATAACTCCTTGGGTTGTGGGTGCTTTATTTTTTGCTTTTGCCAAGGATTACTCTTCTAAAATGGCTTCGAGGGTTAAAACACCTAAAAAGGCATCCACTTTCCCTTGCAATCGGTTGAGAAATGGCCACAAAGAGCACGTGGTAGCCTTATCAGAAGGGCATTCCTCTTTTGAAGGGGCGCAGTTGAACACGGCGGGACTTTTCCCTTCAGCGGCTTCCATGACTTCAAGCATAGTGATTTTGGAACTAAGCCGTGCGAGTTCAAATCCGCCATTGACCCCTTTGAACGATTTCAAAATTCCTTTACGGGCAAGGGACTGGAGGATTTTGGCTAAAAAACTTTTGGAAATATCAAGTTCACGAGAGAGGGTGTCCACGTCAAGCGGTCGCGGTGCTTTGGCTAAAATAATGAGCGACAACAGAGCGTATTCGCTCGCACGGGTCATTAGCATTGGAATCCTTCTCGTTTATAAGGAGGATATTATAGCTAAATATCATTAGAGAGAGTTTTACACTAAAAAAAGAGTTTTTCAGCTATAATTCCGGTTCTGCTTGAGAATATCAAGTAAATTCAATTACCCATCAGGAGGCTATTATGGCTTTAGATACGGCTAAAAAAATCGAAATTATTAAAGAATTTCAACGAACAGAGGGTGATACCGGTTCAAGTGAAGTGCAAATTGCATTGCTTTCAAAGCGTATCAGTGATTTGACTGAGCACCTTAAAATCTTCAAAAAAGACCACTCATCACGTCTTGGTCTTTTGAAATTGGTTGGTCAACGTCGTCGTTTGATGCGTTACTTGAAGCGTACAAACCGCGCTAGCTACAACAAGTTAATTGCTGAGCTTAACATCCGCGACAATATCTAAACCTCTTCCTCCCCCTTTTTCGGGGAGGTTCTTCTTTTTCCTACATAAAACTTTTTTTGTAACTCTTTTTGTTTTAATCACACATTATGATGATAATGTTCCAGCACTCGTGTGTATTCTTCATAAATTTGTCGCGGTGTGAGTGAGCTTGCATACATTTTGAGGATTTGATGGATAAATTCGAGCGGGTATTCGATGGTCAATCCAGCATTGTGTTTGTAGATAGCATCCAATGTGGTGTACATCGCCTCGTAAATCTCTGGATCTTCGATTTTTAGACGGTCAAGGTTGTCCTGAGCTTGGATGAGTTTAGCGTCGTTAAATTCTCCCCGCTCATTGGTTGTTTTACGATATTTCACATAATCTTTGAGGCTTTTACGGTTCAAGACATAGTCTGTAAACGTTTCGATGAGTGTCATAATTGCTCCTTGAAAAACATAGTGATGCAATTATTGTACGCCTAAAACATAGCAACAGCGTAGCAAATAGCAATCAAACGCCGAAAATCTTTTTTGCTCTCTCCAAATCTTCGATCGTGTCAATCCCAAATCCTGCACTGGAAACTTTTACCATCGAGATTTTTTTACCGTGATAGAGGGCGCGGAGCTGTTCGAGCTTTTCGATGTCTTCCAACGGTGCTTCCCCCAGCGCACAAAAATCATGCAAGCTTTTTTTCGTAAATCCGTAAATCCCAATGTGCCCAAAATATGAGGCTTCGCCGCTGCGGTTGTACGGGATGGGGGAGCGCGAAAAATAGATGGCATTGTGGGCATCATCGGTGATGACTTTGACCATATTGGGGTCATTTGCCGATTCGGTATTGATGGCATTGTAACAGCTGGCCATAATGAAGGGGATATTTTGAGCTTTCAGTTCATTAAGACGTTCAATGAGCTGCGTTAAAACTTCGGTTTCGATAAACGGTTCATCGGCTTGGACGTTGATAATGAGTTCATCATCAGGAATATCGAGAAGCTGGGCACATTCGTTGATACGGTCGGTACCGCTTTTGTGGGTGGTAGAGGTGAGACGCGCTTCGACACCGTGAGCGGCACAGATTTCGAGGATTTTTTCATCGTCACACGCGACAACAACACGGTCGATGGATGCGACCCGTTTAGCGGTACGGATGACCATCGGCAAACCGCCGATATCGGCGAGGACTTTTTGAGGAAAACGGGTTGAGGCAAGACGGGCCGGGATGATAATCATGGTTTGACCTAGTAAAAGATATAATTACCTAAATCATAACGAAAAGAGTCGTAAATGCTCCTTTATCAGCCCGACGGCGGCTACTGCTATAACAGCGATTCGATACTGCTGTACGGATTTATCACACACTTCAATCCCAAGGGGCGCATGCTCGATGTGGGTGCGGGATGCGGTATTGTCGGGTTGCTCGTTGGCCGTGATTGCGATGTACGGCTCGAAGCGGTTGAAAAGCAGAGTGTCTATGCCCAATTTTCCAGACGCAATGCGCAGATCAACCATATAGATTATGTTTTGCATGAGTGTGATTTTTTGGAGTATGCGGATAAAGAGGGGTTTGATTGGATTGTTTCCAATCCCCCGTTTTATCATGAAGGCTCTGCACGCTCAGAAAATACGATGATCCATCAAGCGCGCTACAATGTTCATATGCCCATAGAAGCGTATGCCCAAAAAATAGCGAAGCTTTTGCGGCCGCAGGGTTCAGCCGTCATCTGTTATGATGCCCGACAATTTGCCCAAATTTGCAGTGCGTTTGAAGCTGTCAAATTAAGAGTCGTTGATGTACAATTCGTCCATTCTAAAAGCGATCGTCCAAGCACGTTGGTGATGTTTCGCGTGAAAAAAAACAGCAAGTCGGCAATGAACGTATGGCCGGGGCTCATTACGTTTGAAAATGATCTATATACTCCCGCCGTACAGGCGATTTATGACAAGGCAAAGGCGCACAGTATCAAATGTCCGATTACATGACACAAGAAGGTTTTAGTTACGCATTTAACCCAGATGCATGCGCTTCATGCGGGGGGAACTGCTGCACGGGAGAAAGCGGTAATATTTTTGTCTCTGTAACGGAGATCACCGCCATTGCAAAGCTGTTAGAGATGGATGAGCGTGATTTTCGGCGTGAATATTTGCATAAAGTCGCTTACCGATATTCTCTCAAAGAAAAAATTGTAAACGGCTCACACGATTGTGTGTTCTTTGACCGTAAGATAAACGGATGCAGTATTTATACGGCCCGTCCTCTCCAATGCCGAACGTTTCCTTTTTGGGACTATTTTCGTCACCGCGTGGATGAGTTAAAAGCAGAGTGTCCAGGGATCATAGGATGAAACAATTTTTCTTTCTTCTCCTTGCCCTTAGCGTGAGTATTCAGGGTGCCACAAAGCCAAAAGAACCACACAACACCCTTCCCGTTAAGAAAGCGATTGAAGTTTCAAATGAGGCGTATGTATTGGCAGCATTGGATGCGCAGGTCCGTCAAAAAATGGATCTGGCATCCTATTATTATGAGACCCTTTATCACAAAAGCGGAAAAAAAGAGTACTTGTATCAATCGTTGCGTATGGTAGAGATAGGAAATGATGTAAATAAGCTTTTACGTATGACGCAAGAAGCATTGAGCAAAGACCCTGAAGATGTGATGTTAAAACGATTTGCTATTATTGGGCTTATCAAAGGCGGAAAATATTCACAGGCATCACAAGAATCTTTGCTGTTAAGCAATCAGACCAAAGCAGCTTCGGATTATACCCTATTGGCTGACACCTATTTAAAAATGGCAAATTATGAAGCAGGCTACAGTGCGCTGAAAAAAGCATACGATTTAACCTATGATGCTCAAATGGCGGATCGTCTATCTTTAATACAATACACCCATTTAGGAGAAAAAAAAGAGGCAATACTCTTTTTAAAAGAGCATATCGGAACTCATGGAAACAACAAGGTCCTTGGGAAACGGTTGGGAAGTTTTTATGCTGACAGCGGGGAACTCGATGATGCGGCACTGATGTATGAACAGACGTATGATCTGACCCTTGACCCTCTGATTGCACAAGAGGCGATAAAAATTTATGCGTATCAGGAAAATATCCAAAAGCTTAATGCATTACTCGAAAAATCAGGGGTTAATGATCCGGCATTGCTGGAGCTTTATATCCGAGACAAACAATTTGCAAAAGCATCGGAACTGGCAAAAAAACTTTATAAGGAAGATCCAAATCCCCTCTATTTAGCCCAAAGTGCTGTTTTTGCTTACGAAGCTGCTGAAAATAAAAACGATCCTCATTTATTGAAAGAAGTTGTTGAGGGATTAAAGAGAGTAAACAGCGAGATTGAGAGCCCTTTGTATGCGAATTATCTGGGCTATTTGATGATTGACCATGATATCGATGTGGATGAGGGGATAGTGTATGTCAAAAAAGCGCTTGCCGCACAGCCTGATTCACCGTTTTACCTCGATTCGCTCGCATGGGGCCATTATAAAAAAGGGGAATGTGCCGAAGCGTTGCGTTTGATAAAACAAGTGGAAGCGATAATCGGTACCGATGAAGATGAGGTCAAAGAGCATCTAAAAGCGATAGAAAAATGTAAAACTAAGGAGAAAAAATGATATTAGACGACATTATCAAAAAGACTAAAGAAGATCTCAAAGAGCGTGAAGCCAAGTTCAGTATGGAGTGGTTGGGGCGTTCACTCGCATTTAATGCACGTGCTCCGCGTGATGTACGGCCGTTTTTGACCTCGACACCCGAAGAGCCGTACCGGATTATTTCGGAGGTGAAAAAAGCCAGCCCTTCCAAAGGGATAATCCGTGAAGATTTTGATCCCGTAGCGATTGCGCAAGGCTATGAACGAGGCGGTGCGAATGCGATTTCGATTTTGACGGAACCCCATTTTTTCCAAGGGAATCTTGATTATTTGGCAGAGATTCGTCGTTATGTCGGGATTCCGCTGCTGCGCAAAGATTTTATCGTTTCCAAATATCAGCTTCTTGAAGCGCTTGTTTATGGTGCCGATTTTGTCCTCTTGATCGCGGCGGCATTGTCAAAAAGCGAACTCAAAGAGCTGTTGAACTATACGCGTCATTTGGGGATGGAAGCCTTGGTAGAAATTCACGATAAAGCCGAACTCACCAAAGCGATTTATGCCGGTGCGGACATTATCGGAATTAATCACCGTAACCTTCAGACGTTCGAGATGAATATGAATCTGAGCTATGATCTCATTCCGTTGATCCCTAACGGCAAGATCATCGTGGCAGAGAGCGGTATCTATGAACACGGACAGCTTGAGGACTTGAACAAAGCGGGAGTCGATGCCTTTTTGGTTGGCGAGTCGCTGATGCGTCAGGACGATGTGGAAGAAGCATTGAGGAAACTCAAAAACGGATAATCATCGTTTCATTCTGCGCCTAAGAGAGAATACCGCTCTTAGCCTAAGATCTTTTTAGTGCACTCATTGATCCGTTTTCCATCGGCTTGTGCTCCGAGTGCTTTTGACGCTGCTCCCATCACTTTTCCGATATCTTTAATGGAGGTTGCGCCCGTTTCAGTGATAATGGAGCGCAAAGCACTCTCTAATTCCTCATCACTGAGCTGTTGCGGCAGGTAGGCTTCGAAAATGGCGGCTTCAGATGCCTCTTGTGCATACAAATCTTCACGTCCTGCATCTTTATACTGTGTCATCGCATCATTGCGCTGTTTGACCTGTTTTTGAATAATCTTGATAACATCGTCGTCGTTTAGCTCTTTGCGCTCATCGACTTCGATTTGTTTCATGGCACTGCTTAACAGTCGAAGTGCATCACGAACGGCGTTATTTTTTTCTTTCATTGCTGTTTTAATATCGTTGCTGATTTGTTCTTTTAATGACATAAATACCCTTTGGAACTCTTTTTGCTTATTATAGCTAAATAATCATCGGGATGGGATATGCGACAATCACTCTATTTTTCAATACTCGCTGCATCGTTGCTCCTAAGCGGATGTACGGCTAAGCTCACAGAACCGGAGATCAGCTTTACTCCACCTAAATACGTCGAAGAGATGCCGTCACGCGAAGAAGAAAATAGTTTTTCAGCAAGGGGTTCTCTTTTTGGGCAAGGAGATTCTCCTTTGTTTTCCGATCATAAAGCGATGCATGTGAATGATATTGTGACGGTTGTGATTTCTGAAAGAGCAACCAGTTCAAGCAAAGCCAATAAGGCGCTGACTGAAGCTGATAGTTTGGGGCTTAACGGGGGTGTATTTGCCGGAGTTGGCGCCAATTCTGCGGTTAATTCGGCTATTGGACAACTTAACGGAGTATCCAATATTGGATTTAAAGCAGGATCGAACTCCGATTATGCAGGATCGGGTTCAGCGACGAAAGATGCCTCGTTTGCTACAACCGTCTCGGCACGTATTGTCAAAGTGATGTCCAACGGGAATTATTTTATCGTCGGACGCCGTGAGATCATGGTGGATGAACAAAAACAGATCATGCAGTTAAGCGGCGTTATCCGTCCTTATGACATCGATCAAAACAATCAAATCAATTCTGCAAAAATGTCCGATGCCAAAATTCTTTATGCGAATGAGGGGGACGTCAATCGTGCGTCAAATCAGGGTTGGGGAAGCAAGATGGTCCAGGCTGTCTGGCCGTTTTAACGAGACATCGTAATAGGCGTTCACCCACTCTGAACAAAGAAGAAGTAAGACCTGCTATCGGATAACTTGCAGCGGGTCGATGTGGGCATTTCGTTGTGTGACTTGAAACATGAGCTCGCGGGCAACTCGTCCGATAATCGCCCCTTGTTTGAGTCGCTGACCTACGACAACCGTAGGGGCGATTTTATCGAGGTGGGCATAAATAGTATGAAGCCCATTGTCATGCTCGATGATAATAACGTTTTCAAGCATAGCGGTGGGTTTGGCAAGAATGACTTTTCCATTAAAGATCGCTTTGACTTTGGCATCCGCATCGGTAGGGCGAAGCGATACCGATTCGTTGTGGATTCGAATGCCATAGATGGGATCGGTGTAAGGACCAAAACGTTTGGTCACGACATAGCCATCAAGAGGAGCAATGGTTCGCTCACCGCTGTACGAAGCTGTTTTGGAAGGCTGATATTGAGAGACTGCTTCACGTGTACCCTGCGGAAGAGGTTTTGAACCGGGCTTTTGCGCTACGAGAGAAGGGGGGGCTTTTTTTGGCTTCATTGCCTCGCGCTTGATAATATTGAGGCTGGCCAGCGTATTTTGAAGGGAACGTTGCTGATTGAGTATACGTCCCAGTGAACGTTTGTATTCATTTTTTTCTTTTTCAAGCAGGGCAATGGCTTTTTCATTTTCTTGTTTGGTGGCAAGAACGTTTTGCTTTTGCTTGTCGATAACCGCGATGGATTGTTTGAGTGCTGTGGTTTGATGGGAGAGGGCGGCAATTTTAACAACATTTTCACTAAAAATAAAATTCAGTTCTTTGATCTCATTGTTGATTTGTTTGAGATGAATCTTGAGTGCTTCTTCGGTAATGATGCTGTTGGCTTCTTTGGCACGGTCATCATTAATGAGCAGTGAGAGGGATGTGTTGCGCGCGATGGCAAATACAAGACGCTGTTCAATCTCATTTTGTGTTTTGACCAAAAGATCCTGTTGGGTTTGAAGCCCTCGAAGGTTTAGTTTGTTTGACTGATACACATGCTCTTTGGACTGTAACTCGCTGACAAGGGTATTGATGCGTTGCTGCTGCACGCCAACGGCTTGTTTTTGTTGGATTATTTTACTGGCCGTGGCTTCGAGTTTTGAGTTAAGCGAGGTATAGGTCTGCTTGGTCTCTTGAAGCTTGGAAGAGGTCGTTTTGATCCGATCATCGATCTTTGCACCCTGAAGAGGGAGGACTAAAAACGCGGCGAGTAAAAAGGATGATGTGGGTCGGAGCATCTACTCTTCTTCGCGATTAAACATGACGATCGTAAAGGTAAGCGCAACCGAAATACCTAAGGCGATAGCAAGCGATCGCAGCGCATCATTGACGAAATTAAAAAGTTCAACATTAATACCGATGATTTTGAGTTGAGACGTCAAGAATCCGTAATAATCGATCAGAAAAAAGGAGAAACATAAAATGAGTGTGGCGATGATAGCATCGACAATAGCAAGACGAAACAAAACCGCAGAACGAAGCCAAACCGGTGCTCCAAAGAGTGCCATAATGTTCATTCGCTCGGCATGCTGAAATTGCCATAGACGCATCTCTTTAAAAATTAAAAGCGAAGTGACGGCAGCGATCGCAATGGAAAAGATTTGTACTACATCTTTAAAAAGCAACATCAGCTTATAGACCGTATCGTGTGTCTGAGAGAACCCCTCAACACGTTCGATGGCTTGATTCTTTTCAAGCTTCTTTTGGAGTTGATTGATTTCACGCGGGGTTGGAAACCGGTTGAGGTATAGGCGATAAAACTTCGGCAAGGTCAGTTTTAAGAGCTCAAGATTTTTTTGGCTCATCTCCCCTTTGAGTCGTTCGAGCACTTGTGCAGTACTGATGGGTTCACTTCGATCGACCATGGAGCTCATCGATTTGAATTCTGCTTGCGTAAAAGCTTTGTTGGCAACAACGATGACGGAATAATCGTCTTTCAGATGAGATTCGTATGCCGCGATGGTACGATCAACGGCCACATAGATCTGTATTGATGCAAGAACGGTAAAAAGAGCGATAATAAGAGAAAAGTGATTTTTAAGCGATTTCATTGATATTTCCAAACTCAATATGGTAGTGTTTGTAGGGGACGGATAGTCCATCGGGGATGTGATGAGTCACTACGACAACGGTCGTTTTTAGCTGAGAGTTAGCCCCCTCCAGCAGACTCCAGATGACGGATGAAGAGTATTCATCCAAGTTACCTGTGGGCTCATCGGCGAGGATGAGAATGGGATTATGAGCAAGAGCTCGAGCCATCGCAACACGCTGTTGTTCTCCGCCGCTGAGTTCCGGCGGATATTTACCGGCTTGATGGGTGAGCTTAACATGCCCTAAGAGTTTTTGGACCTGCGCACCGCTTACATCGCCGGTATAGCCTGAAATGATAAGAGGGAGCATCACATTTTTTTCGATGGTCCACTCTTTGATCAGTTTGTAGTCTTGAAAAACGATCCCGATGTGCCGGCGCAAAAAGTTGAGCTTCGAGGTGGTGATGTGATTCATCTTGACACCCCCTACCATCAAGCTTCCCTGACGAGGCTCTATGGCTCCATAAAAGGATTTAAGGAGGGTTGATTTACCGCTTCCGCTAGCACCGGTGATAAAGACAAAGCTTCCGGCTTGAATACTGAAAGTAGCTTTTGAGATGATGGTTTCGAAATCTTTGTAGGAAAGTGAAAGATTTTCAGCAGTGATGACATTATCCATGAAGCAACTCGTTTAATAAAATATGTGCCGCCAAATTGGCGCTTGATCGTATGGGAAGCGTTGGAAAATAACGGGCTTCACCATTTTGAACGATGAGATAGAGATGTTCCGGACGATCAAAACTTCCCATCGCAAGTCGAATCATCCAGCCGCCGCCCTCTATATCAAAACTCGCTTCAGTGTTTAGAAATCCCCAGTCACGGCGAAATGTTTGACGCTCTAGTGCCGGAAGTATAGCATCATTAATGTGTTTTTTAGAGAAAACGAATTCGCCTTCCAGCTTTTTTTCATCACTTTCTTCGTCATTGATGAGGGTGACGTCATAGATGTTTTTTTCCATTTTTTTCCAGCGGTCTTCGTATTTGCTGGTGATCGCGATATCACGGTTTTTGTGAACTTCGAAACTGACGTGAAGCGGATGAGAATAGGTCTCCAGCGCAAAGCGGTAGTAGTTTTCACTGTCCGTACGCAGTTCGAGTCGTCCTTGGGGCTTTAAAGCACGAATCGCTTCACTGACGAAAGCATCACCGATCACACGGCGATGGGGTTTTTTATCCCATGGAACCGGGAAGTGGACATAAATGCGTGAAAGTACATTGGAGGGGACGAACTCTAAAAAAAGCCGTGCATCGTAATCTAAAATCAGTAGATTGGTCAAATTTTGAATGGTGATTTGCTTGAGCGCCTGCTCGATGGAGGGCTTATGGATCTCAAGACCAATAAAAAGAACATCCGGATTGGCGGCCGCTTGGTGGAGCAAATGGCGTGCTGAACCAAAACCGACTTCAAGACGGACCTCTTGATCGGTTGGAAAATTGTTAACGAAAAAATCAACGGATTTTAGAGCATCATGCACTTTAAGGTGGACATTTTCCCCTGCAGTGTCAACATTGGATGCCAAAATGGTGCTTTTAGAGCACTCTGCATACGCAAGGAGCGCATGTTTGACGAGAAAATTAGGACTTGGACGGGTGATCTTATCACTTTTGAGGAGGTTTTTTTCACCGCTTTTTTTATGTAGAATAAAAAATTCACGCTCTTTATAGCGTGTTGCGATCAGCGATTCTTTTCCCTCGCCGCGTGAGGTGGCAATAAAATCAAAGGAGACATCCCCGCTTTTTGCGGGAAAAGAAATGGTGTTAAAGGTGTCTATATGGAGATGAGGCATAATTTATTTGTTCTCTAAAAAAAGTTCAATACCCGTTGTCGGGAGAGATCGGACGCCGTCTTTATCGACCCCCATGACTTGGTAAATATAGCCGATATTGGGTTTGATGTTGGCATCGTGAAAGGTCGATCCTTTGATATCGTTGATCTCGATCGATTCACGTCCGATCCAGCTTGTTTTGGTGGTTTTAATGATGGTGTAACTGACAATACGTGAGTCATTGCTGCTCCATTGCAAATCAACGCCTGCTGGATTGATTTTACCATCGTAAGCAATAGGTGCTCGAGGTTTTGCCAAGCTCATCCCTTGCGTGATAGGCGAACCCATAGGACTCTCAAGGCCATCTTTGTCGACAGCGGTGATCTTATAGTAAAACAATTCACCGTCTTCTTTGGTGGTATCGGTAAAGCTTGTTTCGATGAGCTTTACACGATAGGTGTAATTGCCGTTAGAGCTTGCCGCGCGATAGATGTTGTAGTGGCTTAGATCTTCCAATGCACTTGGTTCCCATTTAAGAGCGATTGCTTTTGGCAGATGGGTGGTAGCCGTGATACCTTGCACTTCTTTGGGGAGAGGCTTTGTGACTACTTTGGCGGTTTCGCTAGGCTGGGTTGAAAGTTTATCAAAGGTAACGGCTCGAACGCGATAATGATAGACTTGACCGTCTTTGAGATCACGGTCGATGTACTCAGCGGTTAAGCGTCCTTCGATTTCTTTTATTTGCTTCCACTCTTGTTCATTGACATTGAGTCTTTCGATCACATAACCGCTGATACGGGTGTTTGGATGCGGACGCCAAAGGAGCTTTGCGCTGCGAGGCATATTTCCGACCGATTGAAAGAAGCTGACCGGTGCGATCATCGGCAACGTCGAAGCTTCCATCATCTCACTGCCTGTGGATTCTGTATAGTCTTTGCCCGTAGAAGTAAAACGGTAGCGGTATAGGGTGTTGGGTGTTAATTTTTCATCGACATAATGGGTTGCAAATCGACTATTAATAACCCCGACACGCGTCAGTGTTTGATTGTTTTCGCCTGGCGTGGAACGATAGATGTTATAGCCGCTGACATTGGGATCACTGATGGCTTTCCATTCAAATGCGATGGTGTTGATATCGGACAGTGAACCATTGAGAGATGGTATGGGCAATGTTGTATCCGTCGTTATTTGCTTTTCAGCCTTCGGTTTGGGGATCGCACAGCCGGTAAAAAGACTAAGCGCTAAAGAGATGCTCAAAGCGTATTGAAGAGAACGTTGCATGCAATTCCTTTGGTTCAAAATGTTTTTCTAAATAATCTTCCATGACAGCGTCCATCGGAGCTTGGAATGAGAGTGATTCACCGCTGGTCGGATGGATCAAATAAAGCATATAGGCATGGAGCAAAATATGTTCCACCTTGGAGTCTTTTTGGTGTGCTCCATAGAGGTGATCGCCTAGGATATGACGGCTTATGGACTCGAGGTGGACGCGAATCTGATGGGTTCGCCCGGTGAAAAGTTTGCAGACAATCAGTTCGCTTATCCCATCATTGGAAGGGAGGAGTTTGCGAAACATGGTTTTGGCATTTTTACCCGATTCGATAATCCCCATTTTAAGACGATTTTGGCTGCTGCGGCCGATGGGCTTATCAATCATCGTCTCTTCTTCTTTGAGCGGCGGAGTGATGACAGCCAGATAATAACGTCCCATCGTCTTGTCTTGCAATTGGAGGGAAAGCGCTTCGTGAGCTTCATTATTTTTGGCAATGACCATGACCCCGCTCGTCCCTCGGTCAAGCCGGTGAACAATACCGTGACGCTCTTCACCGCTCAAAGTTGAAAGCGCTATCCCGCGCGTTTTTAACCAATCCACAAGAGTAGGCTCTTTGACGCTGGGAGCCGGGTGGACGGTAAGACCGCTTGGTTTATTGATGACCATCATATCATCGTCTTCAAACAAAACGTCGACATCAAAATCGATAATATGGGCAGGGGTTGATTTCATTTTCGGAAAATAGACCGCTACCGTTTGATTTTCTTTGAGCTTAAGACCTGCCTTCGCGCTTGGTTTTCCATCGATAACGATGGCATTTTGCTCGATTAGTTGAACAATCTGGTTGCGTGTTTGGGAAAGTTTTTGGGTTAAAAAAACATCCAAACGCATTGCTTCTTCAACAATGAAGCTAATATTTTCGCGTTGCATCGATCTCCTTGGTGTAATAGTGTTGTTATGCTACAATTTCATACTAAAAAAATAAATTTTCAACAATGGATTATTTTGTTTAACATTGATCGGCGAATTCTATCACATTTTGACTATGTAACAGTTGCATTGTTGATCCCCATCATTTTTCTATCGGGTTGGCTCATTTATGAGATTCATCCTACATTGGGACAAAAACACACGACGTATGTGATAATCGGGATTGCTACTTTTATCACTCTTTTTGTATTGCCCATTCGAAAACTCTTTTGGCTGATCCCTGTCTTTTATTGGGGGAGCATCCTTTTGTTGGTCGCGGTTGAATTTGTGGGTCATGCGAGATTGGGAGCCAAGCGTTGGATTGAGATCCCTTTTGTCCATTTTACCCTTCAACCCTCCGAACTGCTTAAGCCCGCATTCGTCCTTATGCTGGCGTATCTCATCAGCCGCAATCCGCCGCCGCGCGAAGGGTATGGACTCAAAGCATTTTTGAAACTCTCTTTTTTTATTCTCTTGCCTTTTTTCCTTATCGCGAAAGAACCTGATTTGGGTACGGCCACCGTATTGGCGCTGCTGGGCTTTGGGATTTTGTTTATTGTCGGAGTTCACTGGAAGATATGGATCGGTCTTGGAGTGGCCTTTTTAATCTCATTGCCGCTGGTTTACACACAGTTGCACGATTATCAAAAACAGCGTTTGACGGATTTCGTCGGGGAAAAGCCGAGCTATCACGTCGAACAATCGATCATCGCGATAGGTTCCGGAGGCTTTTTCGGCAAACCCAAAGAAGAAGCCACCCAAACCCAGATGAAATTTCTCCCCATCGCGTCGAGTGATTTTATTTTTGCGTATGTTGTTGAACGATTTGGTTTTCTCGGGGCATTTTTCCTGATTTCACTGTATGCTGCATTGATTATTCATTTAGTCATGCTCTCCTCATGGGCCAAGGATTATTACATCAAAGTGGTCACCGGCGGCCTTTCGCTGCTGGTCTTTATCTATATGAGTGTCAATATCGCCATGACAATGGGACTCGCCCCCGTCGTGGGTGTTCCCTTACCGATGTTTAGCTATGGCGGGAGCAGTTTTGTCACTTTTATGGTGCTCTTTGCTATTATGGAAAACCTGATCGCCTATCGATTTCGTTATATGTACGACAATGTCGGTAAAAAAAGCTTCCTCTAATCTAAGAG
>DASUNE010000134.1:0-18972 GCA_036277315.1 Sulfuricurvum sp. | reverse complement strand
AGGCAATCACATCAGGGCGCATACCGTTAGTATCCAGTTTGATGGTATACCCAAGTGATTTTATGCAACGGCAAAAAACCAGAAGATGCGGATAGGTCGTACATTCGCCTCCGCTGAGCACCACCCCCTCGAGCAATCCTTGACGGCGACGTAAAAAAGAAAGGGCTTCCTCCTCTTTTATACGAGCAACACCGAAGACAATATCAGGATTGTAGCAATAAACACAGCGCAGATTACACCCCGCGAACCAAAAAATAGCCGCAGGTGTGTCGGGGAAATCGAGCAGGGTAAAAGGGGTTATGTCATACAGCGCTTTCATCGCAGAAATGCTCTTTGAAATACGTTCGCTCTTTATGCTCTTGTTTTTTTCCAATATTAAAACTCTCGACAGGACGATGATACCCCATCACTCTCGTATAAACCATACACCGTGTTCGTTTTGATTCTTGGCTTTTCAGCACCAATTCTGTATTCATGCAACCTCCTCCAATAAAATCAATTCGTCACATTTTGGGCAAAACTCATGTTCGCCGTGTAAATAACCATGGGTCGGACACACCGAAAAAAGCGGTGTGATCGTGATATAAGGGAGACGGTGATGGGTTAAGACATTTTTAACCATCCGTCGGCACGCTTCTGCTGTCCCGATGCGCTCACTCATATAAAGATGCAACACCGTTCCCCCAGTGTATTTACACTGAAGCTCGTCTTGGAGTTCCAGTGCTTCAAAAGGGTCATCCGTACAGGCAACCGGTATTTGAGAACTGTTAGTATAATAAATATTTTCCCCCTCCCCTGCTTGCAAGATTTTAGGGTAACGTTTTTTATCCTCTTTGGCAAAACGATACGTTGTCCCCTCGGCAGGTGTTGCCTCAAGATTGTACAAATTACCGCTTCGCTCTTGGTATCCACGGATGGTGGTGCGCATTTTTTCTAAAATATCCAGTGAAAAATCTACCCCCCACGCCGTCGATAAGTCCTCCGTATCACCGCTAAAATTACGAACCATCTCATTCATCCCGTTGACACCGATAGTGGAAAAATGGTTATTAAACCCTTTTAAATAACGTGCCGTATAGGGATAAAGTCCCCGCTCAAACATCTCGTTTACAAAAACTCGTTTTTTCTCCAGCGTTGAATAAGCGATTTCCATCAGAATATCCAGTGCTTCAAAAAACCGATTCTTATCTCCCGCATACAAATACCCTAAACGTGCCATATTGATCGTAACCACACCGATGCTTCCCGTCATCTCTGCACTGCCAAATAGTCCATTACCCCGCTTTAGAAGCTCCCGTAAATCCAGCTGTAACCGACAGCACATACTGCGCACAGCACCCGGTTTATACGCATTGGGATTTTCGACTTTTACCCCATTTTCATCTTTAAGATACTGGCTACCGATAAAGTTTTGAAAATAGCTCGAACCGATTTTAGCCGTATTTTCAAACAAAATATCGGTATTTTCACCGTACCAGTCAAAGTCTTCGGTGATATTGACGGTGGGGATGGGAAATGTAAAAGGCTGACCCCCGCTGTCTCCTTCTGTCATGATCTCATAGTAGGCGCGATTAATAAGGCGCATTTCCGGTAAAAAGTGTTTGTAGGTGACATCCGTAAATTTTGTGATATGACTGTCTCTGTTTTTCAATTCGCTCAACAGCTCGCTTGATGTGACCGTTTCAAAGAGGTGATGCTGATTTTTGGTAGGAATTTGATCTTTTAGATCTTCCGGTACCACCCAGTCAATCGTAATATTGGTAAAAGGAGATTGACCCCACCTCGCAGGGACATTGAGATTGTAGACAAACTGCCGTATCGCTTTTTTCACCTCGGTAAATGAGAGTTGATCTTTATACACGTAGGGGGCCAAATAGGTATCAAACGAGCTAAAGGCTTGCGCTCCCGCCCACTCACTTTGGAGAATTCCCAAGAAATTGGCCATTTGACCCAGTGCCTCTCTAAAGTGATTAGGCGCCTTGCTGTCAACACGTCCTCGCACTCCGTTGAACCCTTCGTCCAATAATGCGCGTAAACTCCAACCCGCGCAATACCCCGTCAGACAATCGAGATCATGGATATGGATATCACCGTTACGGTGAGAGTTCCCCTCTTGGGCAGAATAAATAGTATCGAGCCAAAAGTTTGCGATTACTTTGCCCGCAAGATTGTTGATAAGCCCTGCATTGGAATACCCCGTGTTCGCGTTGGCATTGATCCGCCAATCGGTTTTGTAGATGTACTCTTGAACGCTTTGAGTGGAGTTGACGTAGGTAGTGTCGCTTATAAGACCTGCAACGTGTTCACGCTGCATCTTGTGCAAGAAACGGTAGGTGATAAACGATTTCATGACCGCAAACTCACCGGAATTATGGAGTTCTTCTTCGATGATGTCTTGGATAGCTTCAACGCTCCAAAGTGACTTGGTTTTGATCCTCTCCAATAGACACGTTAGGGCAATTTGATTGTAGGCTCGTGAGACGCTTTCAAATCCTTTTTTGATTGCATCGACAATCTTATAGAGATGAAAAGGTTCCGTTGATCCGTCGCGTTTTAAAACATACATTTCCGCTCCCCTTGCTATTGACGTTCGTTAAGAGTAGTTAAAACCGATCTTTGAGATCACCGTTGTATTTGATATCACGTTTTGTCGCGTTTTCGTCGTTAAGCCATGCAGGCAAATCGGTTCCTACGGCTTCAAGCTTATCCCGTTCTGCATTGAGCTCATCTTCGCTGTAAGCAAACGACATATCCGCAGCGATAACATGGGCCATCTCTTGGATTTTGACGAGTTTGACGATCTCTTCTTCAACTCCAGAGCCCTCAATAGTGACAATAATGCGCCCCTTGGCATCATGAAAATGGTAATCGCAGTAATCGGCAATTTTGAGTAATTCAACCACTTCTTCAGTATATTTCGGGTTTGTTTGAACCACGATGCTGGAAATATTCATAGGTTTCTCCCATATTAATGTTATTTTTTTAGGCTGATAGAGTGATTGCCGCACTTGGGCATACGGCGACACAGTAACCGCATCCCGTACATTTGTCCGGTATGATAATCGGACGAAACATCCCTTCAAAGACAATGGCGTTATCCAAACAGGGCTCTTTACATGAAAAACAAACCGTATTATGATGAGACATACAGCTTACGCTTGAAATATGGGCTTTGGCTTGAATAAATCGTTCAGGATCATTGAGAACGTTTGGCGTACACGCTTCTAGGCATTTGTGACAGTCACTGCATCCATTCGCAGAAAAATCCAAAAAGGGTATCCCTTGGGAATCTCTCTTAATAATTTTTTCTTCACACACACTCACACACATCGCATCGCAGGTTTTACACGCCTCAAATGTTTCATCCATAACAGCATAAGGAGGACGAATAACAGTGTTCTTTTCTTTAAAAATCGAAGAAAGCGTTGTAAAAAACCCGCGACGTGTTGTGTCTGACATATTAAAGCCCGTTTCCAACTTTTACACCGATCTCTAGGTCTTCATGAAGGTACGATCTTTTTTCGTATTTGCGTCCTACTGGATCGAGACAATCGGTTTTGAACTTGTTCTCTACGCGAAGTTTCCCTTGCGTTTGCGGTGCATGACATTGGGTACAGTTAAATCGCCCCTGCCATAATGCCCCTTTTAAATCTTTTTTTACGATTTTATCATGATCTACTTCGACAAAATGACCATTTTTATCCAATGCAACATTGGGTCTAAAACTCGTAAAGTGCGTTGGCGGGATCGGGGTTGCCTGCACAGTTGTGGCGACATCGGGCATATGACACCCTAGACACGCATTGTTGTCTTTGGTAATCTCTCCAAAGTCACTAATGTCATGTGGAATCATCGGCGGTGCATCAGGATACGCACGCTGAATTTTTTTAGACGTTCCAGCAGCATCTGTACTGTAGCGAGTTCCGTCAGGCTTGGCGTTAACTTCACTGTACAAATCAGACGATCTCATCCCTAACTGATTTTCATCAATCGGCTTCTTTACTACGGCGGCATAAACACCGCTCATTAAAATACTCGCAAGCACTAAACTGCTGATCATTTTATTTGTTTTCATGGTTCTCCCCTTACGCTTTGTAAATCTTGACCGCACATTTTTTGTGGTCAATTTGTTTTGAAATTGGGCAGGTATGATCCAGACACACTTTATTGATAAAGACTTTTTCATCAAACCATGGAACGAAGACCAACCCTTTTGGAGGACGGTTACGGCCGCGTGTTTCCACGTGTGCTTTTACTTTTCCGCGGCGTGATTCTACCCACACCATCTCTCCGCGTTTAACACCGCGCTTTTCAGCATCCCCTGGGTGCATGTAACACAGCGCCTCAGGAACAGCGCGATAGAGCTCAGGAACACGCATCGTCATCGTTCCGCTGTGCCAGTGCTCGAGGACACGCCCCGTACACAACCAGATATCATAATTCTTATCCGGTACTTCAGTAGGCTCCATATAAGGGCGGAAGAAAATCTTCGCTTTGTTCTCTACATGGACTTTTTCTTTATTGGTAACTCCCTTGAGATCCCCTTGCTCAAGTTCTTTGAACGCATGACCGTAGAAAGCAAACTCACCGTTATTCGCTTTTTTCGCATACGGATCGTATTGGGCGTTATAGCGCCAAAACGTCTCTTTTCCATCGACAACCGGCCATTTTAGACCGCGTACTTTGTGATAGGTATCGAAATCGGCATAGTCATGTCCATGTCCGTCACCGAATTTACGATACTCTTCCCATAAATATTTTTGCAAGAAGAAACCGTATCCGTTGAAGACTTTTCCATCACTACCGACCACTTTACGTTTATCACCCTCAACTTCTGAGTTTTGATACCCTTTTCCTACGGGATCAGGCCACGCAAATGCTTTGGCTTGTTTATTGGAAAACAGTACGTCATACAATGTATCCGTATCTTTGTATCCCATTTCTCTTGCTGCTGGCATAATATCCGGCAATCCGCCCTCAAGCCCTGGGATTGTTTGTGCTCCCCATACTTCCTGAATAGTGAAGCGTTTGGAAATTTCAACAATCTGCCATAAATCAGACATTGACTCACCGACGGGTGTGACCTGCTGACGCCAGTGCTGTGTACGACGCTCCGCATTGCCGTATGCACCCCACTTTTCATACATCATGGCACTTGGCAAGATCAAATCGGAGACTTTTGCCGAAATACCCGGATAACCGTCCGACGTTACAATGAAATTATCCATTTCACGTGCCGCATGGATCCAATGCTCCGCGTTACCGCTATCTTGGTACGGATTACAGACACTGACCCATGCAAATTTCACTTTTCCATCTTCGAGATCACGATGAATCTGCGTGAAATGTGATCCTACTTTTGGATTGATTGTCCCTTGCGGAACAGCCCAAATCTCTTCAGATCGCTTACGATGCGCAGGATTGGTAACCACCATATCCGCAGGTAAACGGTGTGCGAATGTTCCTACTTCACGTGCCGTTCCACATGCCGATGGCTGACCTGTTAGTGAGAATGCCCCGCTACCCGGTTTTGCTTGTTTTCCGAGTAAGAAGTGGATCATGTAAGCTTGCTCATTGACCCATGTTCCGCGTGTATGCTGGTTGAATCCCATCGTCCAGAAAGTCAAACATTTGCGTTGTTTCTCGATATAAAGATCGGCCATTTTTTGAAGCTTCTCTTTGTAGCTCTCGATACTTTCGTCCGGATCACCTTTGGAAACATGTGCAACATAATCGAGAGTATATGGTTCAAGCCCTTTTTTAAACTCTTCAAACGTAATCTGCCAGTGCTTATTAGGATTCTGAGTATTCTTCATCTCGAGCGTATCGCCCTCTTTGTAACCCAAATAACCCAAACTCACACCCTCATCTGCCGTGAGTACTTTTGATTTTTGTTTTGCTGCGGTATCGAGTTCTCTGTCCCCGTATTTAGGATGGTTAATCTCTTCACGTAATCCGTATCCGATATCCACAACACCCGTAGCAAACACGATATTTTTATTGACAAAATCCCAATCAATAGACTCAGGATGATTATAAACAATCTCACGGGCAATATAGTTTTGAATCGCCAAATCAGTATTAGGCTTGAAAACAATCTCGACATCCGCCAAATCCATGGTTCGGTGTTTGTACGTTGAGAGGACAACAATTTGTACGTTATCAGGATCACTAAGCTTACGATCGCTGACACGTGACCAAAGGATCGGATGCATCTCTGCCATATTGGAACCAAAGGCTACAATCGTATTGGCAAGCTCGATGTCCTCATAACAGCCCGATGGTTCATCCGCTCCAAATACGTTCATAAATCCGGTAACCGCCGATGCCATACAAAGACGCGCATTTGGATCGATGTTATTGGTACGGAATCCCGCTTTCATCAATTTAAGCGATGCAATCCCCTCAGGAACCGTTTGCTGACCTGAACTAAACATGGCTACACCGGTCGGTCCTTTTTCTTTGAGCGCAATTTTGATGTGTTTTTCCATCTCATCAAATGCACGCTTCCAGGTAATCGTTCCAAATTTTCCATGTTTATCAAATTCACCCTGCTCATTCATACGCAAAAGCGGCTGCGAAAGACGATCTGCACCGTACATGATCTTGGCGTTGAAGTACCCCTTGATACAGTTCAGACCGCGATTGACAGGTGCCAACGGATCGCCTTTAACCGCGACAATACGGTCATCTTTGGTTGCCATCATGATTCCGCATCCTGTACCGCAAAAACGGCACGCCGCTTTATCCCAGCGCCATCCTGCTTGCCCTTGAGCTGCTGCTGCTTCTACGTTAGCAGGAACTGCCATCCCGATTGCTGTTGCTGCTGACGCCGCCGCCGCACTTTTTAAAAATTCTCTTCGTTCCATGGACATTGAAGCCTCCTTGGTTAAATCATATTGAATCCGAACATTTTAACACGAATCTTATGATTTTATGTATGCTATGAAATAACTCATGCACTACAAACATTATAAAGAAGTTAGAGGAAAAAGGTTTTGACTTAGGTCAAGAATGAAGACAAAAATCCTAAAAAGGATTTTTGAGGCTGGAAGCTTTTTCGAGATTGCCTTTGAGTTTTTTGAGTCGCATTGACGTTTGATGAAGTTCCTCGCTCACTTGAATCATCACGTCTTCACTTTGTTCCAACAATGCTTCTGCTTCTGGACTGGAAGCATAAAGACTAGACGTTGCGATTTCACTTTTTTCTACCGCTTCCGTCGCACTTTGAAGCGCTTCTTCGACGTTGTTTAAAAAATGTTCGATATGCAAACAGGCAATATCCAGTTCATTCCCATGACGCGTAACATTTTCGGCACCGCTTAAGACTTGAGAATGCTCTAAAAACTTCTCGAAATTACGCTGTATCTGCAAAGTCGTTCGCGCCATATAAAGAATAATCCCAAACGAAATAAAGGCTAAAAAGATCTGAATTCGATGGGCCAAAATTCGCTTATCCATCATCGACGCTTCGTATTGAGAAACGGCTTTGTCCATCAGATGCAAGGTTTTATCGCCATCTTTGTAAATAACTTTTAAATCATCAAGATTGTGGTCCCCTTGTAAATAACGATCAATCAATCCGCTCATCCGATTCCAATGGCCGTGAACTTCCATCAAAGTAGCATCAATTTGATCGTTTCTAAATCCTTGGTATTCTGACGTGGATGCGCTCAGACGTTTAAAATTTTCATCGAACTCTTTTCTGGTTATTTGAAGCTTTTCATAAGCCCCTGTTTCATCCACAAGAAGACGATGCAGTTCCAAGACGGTACGCTGTGAAAGCATACGCTGCTTACCTGCGATATTCATCACTTTTGCATCAAGCTTCTGACTGCTGTTTAACCAAATATCCATCAGAATAATCGTCACGAGATTAACCGATAAAATAATGACTATCCATCGGATCTTAGTCGATATCGATTGCATTAAACCCCCTCTTTAAAATAGCGTGTCAATTCATCTCGTTGCACAACAACGGTCTTGTGATCCGTCTCGACGATCAGTCCCAATCGCATAAACTTAGCCAATACCCGTGAGAGGGTTGCGGGCTGGATGTTAAGACGATACGAAATTTCTTGTTTTTTGAGACTGTTATAAAGATCCAGATAACTGTAAAGCATTTTGGCTACTTTTGCCGTAACATCGAAAACCATCCCCATATTGATCGTACACTCAACGAGCTGTTTTTGATCCGCGAGGAGATTCACCAAATGAATCAATAAAGTAATATCTGTTTTTACCACCTCTTTGAAGATGACTAAATCACACGACAACACGCGGCTTGGGAGTAAAAACTCAATATTGCTAAAACAGCTGATACGATCACAATCCAGCGAACCGATATTGGTCAGTAAGGCTTGACCGCTTAGGGTATAGAGAAATACTTCTGCGTCAAACCGATCGACTTTATAAAACTTTACCTCTCCCTCAATCAAGAAAAAGACGCGACTCATATCATCCTCTTCGTATACCATCACATCGGATACATTGTATTCCTTGATTTTGGCACCGGATGACAGACGTGCCATTTTTTCAGGATCACACCCTTTAAAAAAATCAAGCTCTTCTAATAACATGCTACAAATCCCTCAAGTAATACTCAATACTATAACGCAAATCCTCATCCAAATCCATCAAACTCTCCAACATCCACTTCAAATAGGGAGCATCTTTGAGCGCTATCTCTTCAATCCTTTTTTTGGCGTATTTACCAAACGGAAGCCGTTTAAGCAGCAATCGGCTTTGAGACATGTCGATAAGGGTTTCTTCATCTGCCAAATCCAGCAGATACTCGTAAATCATTTTTGCGTGCAATGCATCACTGAGGGGATGATGAGGGGTGATGTCAATCCCATAATGACCAAAATACTCGGCTTCGTGCCGATACAGTCTCAACTCATACCGCAAAAACTGAAGCGAATATCCATTCAAATCATCCATTAATGCTTTGGAGCATTTGAGGGTGTCGATCGTCTTCCCCTGCCACGTTATCCCCTCTTTTTGCAACATATCCAAATCAAAAGGGGCATTATGGGAGACCAAAATCGTTTCAGCTGTATTATGCGCAATCAGTTTTTCGTAACTTATCGATAATGCGAAAACAGGAGATTCTTGAATCATTTCATTGGTAATATGATGGATTGCAGAGGCTTGCGGGGGAATTTTTTTCAGCGGATTGATCAGCTCATAATGAACCTCATCGTCCATTAGAAATCCAACGGCACAGATTCGGTCGTTTAACTCCAATCCTGTCGTTTCGGTATCCAAAAAAATTAACATTATTCCTCATGAGCCATATGTTTAATCTGCTCCATCAAATTATGATAATGCTCTAACGTACGAAAACTTTTCTCAAAACGCCAGCCCAAAATAAAGGTAATAATATCTTTTTTTAACGTCTCACTCACCTTTTCAGCACGACCGTAATACGCAAGCGAAATATTTTTATTTTTTACTTTTGCCTGACCATCATAGAGTATCCCGATGATTTGAGCATATTTTCCCTCTTTAATGGTCCCCAAATCTTCATCCGCCAGGGAAATACCGGAGAGATTAATCGCTTTAAACTCAAACAAATCATCAAAATGATGGACTTTCGCAAACATAGAGAGTTTGCTATAAAGCTCCTCAAGTACTTTGAGGTTATTTTTACGTTCTAACTCATAACTGGAGATCTTCGCAGTCAGATTTTTTAAGCGGTCAAGGGCTGAGCTCATCAGTATCCTTCAAAAAATATAGATTTTATTTTACCCGACTCCACCTATATTGAAGTTCAAAAATCGTAATTCAAAATAAAATTGTGAATAGTCATCCCATTTTTTCGGAAGATAAAATTATATTCCGCTGCTCCCGGGATTTGATAGGTTTCGCCTCGTGCCACTTTACGCGTCAGTAAATATTCGGCACGAAGACCTTTTAGCGCACCATGAAAACGATAAAACAGATCGATATTCCATTGGGCATAACTGGGGGTTCCGTATTTGTTCACTCTCCACTCTTTCGCATCACTTTTGTCGTATTCTCCATACCCTGCCATCATACTCAAACCTGAAACTCCTTGTTGGGTAAAATCGTGCTCAAGCGTCATAAGCCACGCATTGCAATCTCCGCTTCCATCACTCTTTTCTCTCTTTTGAAACGTGTAAAATGGTTCCTTCCCCCATTCTCTTGGAAATAAAAATCTCCCCTGAGACGTTGTCCTCGTATACCCAAACGTGAGTTTTGAATCCTCGTAAGCCGTTGCGATTTTAGCCCCATAGGTCGTACTTTTTTCACCCTTGAGCATATACGATTTCGCCTTTTGCACATCGGTCGCATTGGGAGTGTTATCTTCCGCATTTCCCCCATCTCCCACTTCGTACTGATGAGTAAACTGCACTCCGTACACCATCTTAAAAGCACCAAGCGGGTGCGAAAAAAGGGTTTCAACATAACCAAGATTAAAAATATTATCGACGTAATAGTCCCACAGATCAACACTTAAAAAAGCGTCATCAAAACGGATGTTTCCGATAAAAAGTCCGTTTGACGATGTATTTCCATAGTAATCTCCCTTGATGGCTGTGACAAGCGGAGCATTCCCCATTTCATACCCGTATCCCAATGAATCTTCGACACTTTTCCATTCTGGCGTATTTCTATTCCAAAATCCGTCAATGTACCCGGCTTGAACGCTCCATGTCCTTGAAACAGCATACCTTGTCCAGACCCCTTGCTCCAGCGTCGGTATCATCCGCCCGTCTTGAGGATTCATAAACGGGGTATCAAGTTTCATCCGTCCTGCTGTAATGGAACCATCGGGGGTTCCATATTTTACATACGCTTCACCGATCCCCCCAACACTTTGGGCATCCAGATCCGTCGTATCAACCAAACCTGCCACATAGCGTGATACACGATTGGAGGCCAGCGGTTCAACGCGCTGTGAGGATACATTGTCCGATAGATAGCGAGATCCATAGACTCCGACTCCCCCCTGAATGTTTTTCCAAACAGGAGTTTCATACACTATTTTCCCCCCTATCGCCGTCCCCTCATAATCCATAAGCGGATTTTGATTGTCCTCAATCATGGAAAAAAGTCTCAATTGAGACTTTAAACTGCCCCATTGCGATTCTATTCCCATCATCGGCAGCACATAAAGTACTGCAATAACGGATCCAAAAATGATTTTGTTCATCGCAATTATCCTAAATATTCGATTCTTTGAATTATTATTACAGAATTTAACTAAGTCTACTTTATAATTAGTTATTCTATTCAACATATTGGAATTTTTATGGACTATTTACGCATACAAGGGCCCGTTAAACTTAGCGGAACCGTCACTATCTCAGGTGCTAAAAACGCAGCATTGCCGCTTATAACGTTAACACTTTTGGCACACAATAAGCTCACCGTCAGCAATATGCCAGAAGTCGTAGACATTAAAACCCTTCTAAAGCTCTTAGGCAACCTTGGTGCGTCTTATACTCTTAAAGACCATATACTTACCATGGACACTTCGACCGTCAATGATACGATGGCAAACTACGACATCGTAAAAACCATGCGTGCGTCTATCCTCGTCCTAGGTCCGTTGCTTGCCCGTTTTGGTCACTGTGAGGTCTCTCTTCCGGGCGGATGTGCTATTGGTCAACGTCCTATTGATTTGCATCTCAAAGCGATGGAACAAATGGGTGCCACTATCACCATCCATGCGGGATACGTCCACGCAGTCGCACCGGAGGGTCTCAAAGGCGCGCACATTATCTTCGATAAGATCACCGTAACAGGAACAGCCAATGTCGTCATGGCAGCCGCACTCGCACACGGAAAATCCGTTCTCGTCAACTGTGCAAAAGAGCCTGAAGTCGTGCAACTGTGCGAAATTTTACGCGACAGCGGTATCAACATCACTGGGATTGGGACATCTGAGCTTACCATCATAGGAACTGGCGGAAAAACCATTGATATGGTTGATTTTGAAATTATTCCCGACCGTATCGAAGCAGGGACCTATCTGTGTGCAGGAGCCATCACAGGCTCAACGATTACGCTTGAAAAAGTACGTCACGACCACCTCGATGCCGTCACAGCCAAACTGGAACAAATGGGTTGTACCATCGACGTAACCGACACAACCATGACCATTCATCCGGCCGAAAAACTAAAACACGTTCACATCATCACCCAAGAGTATCCCGCATTCCCAACCGATATGCAAGCGCAGTTTTTAGCACTTGCAACTCTAGCCTCTGGTACGAGTATTATCGAAGAGCGATTATTTGAAAACCGATTTATGCATGTTAGTGAACTTCAGCGTTTGGGTGCAGATATTATGCTAAACGGTCATACGGCTACCGTTATGGGAGAAACACCCTTATTCGGAGCAGATGTTATGGCAACCGATTTGCGTGCATCAAGCGCGCTTGTCCTTGCAGCGATGGCAGCCGAGGGGACAACCAATGTACATCGTATTTATCATCTTGATCGCGGTTATGAGAATTTGGAGCAGAAGTTACGCGCACTCGGCGCTAAGATAGAGAGATTGAAAGAATAATGAAAGCTTAATGAGGGAAAATAGCGCGGAATACTGCGCGTGAGCTCTTTGCTGAAGAGAACCCAGCGTTAGCGTAGTCAAGCGGGGCTTTGCTCCGTTGGCGTTCTAAAAAATTTTACAAATCCCCTTCAATCACTTTTGCGAAAGTCGTGTAATAAATCTCTCGCATATCGGTAAGATTCATTTTTACATCATTAAGCACAAACATCTCTCCGCCAACCGTTCCGATTTTCTCACACTTCAAATTTCCTAACATTGCTTCGAATGCAGCACAGTTTTCAGGAGCCACTTCGATGATTGCTCTGGACATACTCTCAGCAAAAATATCACGGCTGTCCGTAACACTCATCGTTGCAACAACCCCTTTTGAGCTGACACACGCCATTTTTGCCAACGCAATCGCAGCACCTCCGGCACTACAATCTTTTGCGGAAGAGAGAAGCCCTTTTTTATTCGCTTCGATGACAAGATTCCAAAGAGCACGCTCTTTATCGTAATCCATAGCAGGGATAGTGCCGGCAACCGTTGCGCATAGCTCTTTCATATAGAGTGATCCGCCAAATTCGCTGCGGCTCTCACCTACAAGATAAAGTGCATTTCCCTCTTTTTGAAACGTTGAGAGTAATACGTTATTTTGATCTTCATTGATACCGACCATCGCGATTGCCGGTGTTGGGAACACCGACTTTCCATTGGTTTCATTATAAAGCGATACGTTACCGCCGATAACCGGAGTGTTCAATTGGGCACACGCCTCTTTAATCCCCAAACACCCTTGGGCAAACTGCCACATTACTTCAGGATTCTCAGGGTTTCCGTAGTTGAGACAATCGGTAACGGCTTTAGGAGTCGCACCGCTCATCGCGACATTACGACCGCTCTCGATAACGGCTGCTGCTGCGCCGGCATATGGATCGATATAGCAGAAACGAACATTACAATCGGCACTCATAGCAAGAGCGACACCGTTTTCTTTGATACGGATGACCGATGCATCGAGCTCTCCGCCCTTTTTAATCGTATTGGTTTGTACCATCGAATCGTATTGCTGATAAATCCACCCCTTATCAACCACTTCCATAGAGGAGATCAATTTTTCAAATGCCGCTTGATTGTCTACGGCATCAAAATCAGCCAGTGTTACTTTTGCAATCTCATCCAAATAGGTCGGACGACTCGTTGGACGGTCAAGGATAGGAGCTTCTTCACTTACAGGATCGACAGGGATTTCGGCACATTTTTCACCGTGCCAAAATAGTTCCATATTGCCCGTTCCCGTTACTTCACCGATAACCGCACAATCAAGATCCCATTTTTCAAAAATATCGATAATCGCCTGTTCCGTCCCTTTACGTGCACAGATTAGCATACGTTCCTGAGACTCGGAGAGCATAAACTCATACGGCATCATCCCCTCTTCTCGTGCAGGAACCTTATCCAGATGCATGATCATACCGCTGCCGGAACGCCCCGCCATCTCAAATGAGCTCGATGTTAGACCCGCCGCACCCATATCTTGGATACCGACAACGTAATCGGTTTTGAAAAGCTCCAAACACGCTTCAAGAAGCAATTTTTCCGTAAACGGATCACCCACTTGTACGGTTGGACGAAGCCCTTTAGATGCCTCGGTAAAGCTGTCCGAACTCATCACCGCTCCGCCTAGCCCGTCACGCCCTGTTTTACTACCGACATAGATAACCGGGTTACCCATCCCCTCAGCACGACCGTAGAAAATCTCATCGCTTTTAGCGAGTCCGAGAGTGAACGCGTTCACAAGAATATTACCGTTGTAACACTCATCAAAGCTCGTTTCACCACCGATGGTCGGAACCCCCATACAGTTACCGTATCCGCCGATACCCGATACAACACCGCGTACCAAATAACGCTGATGAGCACTAATCTCATCTTTGTTCGTCACATTTCCAAAACGAAGGGCATTGAGATTCGCAATCGGGCGAGCACCCATCGTAAAGACATCACGCATAATTCCGCCAACACCCGTTGCGGCACCTTGATACGGTTCAATAAAACTTGGGTGATTGTGGCTTTCCATCTTAAACACGGCCGCATAGCCGCCGCCGATGTCAATCACTCCCGCATTCTCACCCGGGCCTTGTATAACCCACGGCGCTTTGGTCGGGAAACCGCTCAAATGTTTTTTAGAGGATTTGTAACTGCAGTGCTCACTCCACATCGCCGAAAAAACACCGATCTCGACGAGATTAGGCTCACGTCCGAGAATTTTTTGTATGTGGGTGTAATCGTCTTGAGAAAGTTTATGTTGTTTAAGAATTTTTTCGATGTCTTGAAGGGGAGCACTCACGGCAGTTTCCTTAGGAAGGTTTATTTTTTGTTAGAATTATTGTGATTATAGCAAAGCCAAAGGGTTAGCTATCTTAAAGTGCGGCTACTTGTATCCGAAATCCGCCTCATTACGATGATTTTTTTTGAGTGAAAAAATATCAAGATACCTAATGGATTCAATTTCATACTCTTTCTTCCCATTAGGAAGGGCTACTCTAAACTCATCTCCCTTTTCTTTACCCAACATTGCGCGGGCCAAGGGTGAATGGACCGAAATAAGACCATGTTCAGGCTCACTCTCAAGCGTTCCGCATATTGAATAGGTTACCTCATCTTCTCCATCGCTAATCGTGATGGTCGAGCCAAAATGGACGCGAGAATGATCAAGAAGGGAGGGATCGATTATCTGCGCTTTTTCGATCATATTATTGAGATAAAAAAGTCGCTTGTCAATGTGTCGTAGCTTCTCTTTCGCCGCATGATATTCGGCATTTTCACTTCGATCCCCCAGCTCTGCGGCACGCTGTTTTTCTTGATTCACTTTGGGTTTTTCAGTATCTTTGAGATATTTAAACTCTCGCAAAAGTTCATCGTATCCTCTTGGCGTCATCGGTTCTATTTGCATTAAGCGGCAAAACCTACCACATAATAGGTGTCTTTTCCTTCTACTTTTTGTAGTTTTACCTTGAACTTATCCGCAAAATGGTTTATTTTTTCCATCGCCTCATTGGCGCTTATTTTGCTGGTTGTATCTATTTTAATTTTAAACGAGTCAACACTGTTGGAAAGCGCTACGTACGATTTATTGGTTTTTAGTGCCTCATGCAAATCCATAACATGTTTAACAATTTTATCAAATCCGTAAGTATTTTTTTCGATTCTGCTCAACTGATCCGCGAGGGCTTCATTGGGAATGAGCCCCAGTTGACTTAAAATAGCTTCTTGTGTCATATTACTTTTTCCTTTTTGTCATTGTGGGCGATAATTCTAACATAAATTTCACTATAATACCTTCATGAAATCACTCCTAATCCGCCTTACCCATGGTCTGTTTAAACAAGATATCGCCCAAGATGAACAAGAACTCATCCAACAGTGGCACAACATGAAAATTCTTACCCTTGAAAATGAAAAATACCAATTTTCGTCCCAATACAGAGCCGGAATCATCTCGACCGTCCAAGCATCGGGTGCGTATTTACAGACCATTGGGGAGAGTATCCGCGACCATTTTATCGATACGTCGTATCTCAATGGAGCCAAAGAGGGAGATTTGGTTATCGCCCAACGGTTATTAGGAAAACGCGGCGGACCAAGTGCAAAAGTCATCGTGATTGTGGGACGTAGTGAAACATTCAGCATCGGTGTCCTTTCGTCCAAAAACGGGCAATTGCTGCTGCAAGACATTCGTACCGCACAAAATATTCCCGTCTCTCTAACCGATTTAGCAGAAACAGCCGATGGCTCCGTCTATCAAATCAACAATCAAACAGGGACAATCACCCAGTATCTAGGCAATCTCAGTGATCCAAAAGTAGACGAAAAAATCGTACTTGCCCTCTACAACAAACACGACGCCTTTGACGAAGAAGTCCTTGCAATGGCAGCAGCATTCCCCAAAGAAGTCGATGCAACACTCTATCCCAAGCGACGAGATTTACGCCATTTACCGTTTTGCACCATCGATCCCGTAACGGCTAAAGATTACGATGACGCCATTTGTTATATTCCAGCGAGCAATACCTTATATGTCGCCATTGCCGATGTCAGTGAATACGTTCATCCCTTCGGTGCTATCGATGCCGAAGCGATCTATCGAAGTTTCTCGATCTATCTTCCTCATCGCTCAATCCCCATGCTGCCAAGACAACTCAGTGAAACACTGTGTTCCTTACAGCCACTCGTAGATCGCCTTGCCTATACCTTTGAAATGAAAATTCATCCCGATACGCTCGAAGTGGTCTCAACCGATCTGTACGAATCCATCATCCATTCTCACCGCCGCTTTACGTATGAAGAGATTGATCTATTCTTAGCCGGCAATCTCACCGCAACAACGGAGAAAGAAAAACTCGTTCTCGCCTATATCCCGCAGCTAAACGACTTAACTGCCAAGCTCAAAACCAAGCGAATGGAAAAAGGATACGACTTCCGCTCCAGCGAACTCGAGATGCGTATCGATGAAAACCAAAATATTGTCTCGACCGAATTTGCCGTCGAAACCCCTTCTCATGCGCTGATCGAAGATTGTATGCTCCTTGCCAACAAAGCAGCGGCTTCGATGTACGAACGAGGCGTTTTTCGTATCCACGAACCTCCAAGCCCGATGAAACTTCAATCACTTTACCAAGAGCTTGCCTCCATCGGAATTTTTGTCGAATTTCAAGGCTCCATCAAAGAGACGATCACCGCCATCCAAACCCAAGCCGAAGAACGCAATTTAGTCAGTGAAGTGGATACCCTCATCATCCGAGCACAAATGCAAGCACGTTACGCCCCCTACAATACAGGGCATTTTGGTTTGGGATTTGAGCGTTATACCCACTTTACTTCCCCCATTCGCCGATACAGCGATCTAATCGTCCACCGTCTTCTCAAAGCGATTGCCGCAGGCGATACCGAAGAAGGGTCGTATGTTTTACGTAATATTGAATCACTGTGTACTTCCATCAGCGAAAAAGAACGGGAAGCCAGCGACATCGAAATCCGTTTCCAAGAGCGTAAATTTGCACGATGGGCAAGCACCGTTATCGGTCAAACCTTCAAAGCCCGAGTGATGCAAACCGAAGAGACTATCCGTGCCGAAATTCATGATGTCATTACAGGAGCCAAAGTAACCGTAACGTCTCATTTTGGCTTGGTACTTTTTGATGACATCATGGTTAAAATCGAGACAGCTGATCTCGCCACAGCAAAAATCACCGCCTCCTTTGTCGGCAAAATTGATCAAGAAGAAAATGAACAAGGACAGGCAACGTGACTCGACAAGACCTTGACCGCCATCTACAAAGCAACAGTGCTCCACGGGCAATGGCACTTTTTGGTGAAAGCCACTTTTTTATCGACCGTTATGCCGCAGCGCTTTCACGTATTGAGGGGGCTTCCGTATTGAGCATGTACCATGATGAATACGATTTTGCTACCGCAAAAGCACACCTTTCTCAAGGCTCACTTTTTGGTGATCAAAATCTTTTGATCGTAAAGCATGAAAAAAAACTCCCCAAAGCAGAATTAGATGTTTTTGTTGAACTTGTGGGTAAGAATGATGACAATTATTTTATCTATTGCTACGTAGGTGACGATGTCAAAAGCGTAGACACGGCATTCAAAGGTTCTCATACTGGATCTGTCCGTTTTTATAGCCCTTCTACCAGTGAGTCTAGTGCCATTGTCTCCCGAGAAGCCCAACAATCCAACCTTCAACTTGACCCAAGAGCTGCCATGCACTTACTGGAAGTCCACAATAACGACCTCTCACTTGCTTGCAACGAACTCTCTAAGCTCTCTATCTTGAACAAGCCGATTACAATTGCAGATATTGATGAGCACGTCCATGGACTTAGTGAAATAAAATTGGATGCTTTTTTGAAAAAAGTCATCGAAAAAAAAGAGTTTTTACCCTCCTTGCAACCTCTTTTAGAGTCCGGTGTAGCTGAAATCTATATTCTCACGTCCCTCTCAAAATTTTTGACTGAACTGTATATGTTTAATGTCACCATCAAACTCAACGGCTTTGCTGATCCTATTGCCGTCTTAGGTTATAAACCACCCGATTTTGTCGTCAAAGAAAAAGCATCCCTTTCGATCAAAATTAGCCCAAATAGCTACAAAAAAGGTCTTAATTTATTGCTTGATACGGAGCTAAAAATGAAATCAACCGGCAGTCCGGATCAGGAATCCCTACTGCTGTCTGCTCTCCTAAAACTTCAAAGTCTACTATAGATAAAACAAATATTAAGCTATTTTTCAGTAAAATACGCGCGTTCCTTGCTCTTTGCAACACGATTGGCGTGCTGTATAACAACCATAAGGGGCGAACACCATAAGGAGACATACGCTATGAGACATTACGAAAACCTAGTAATCGTAAAACCAACTCTTACAGAAGAAGAGATTAA
>DASUNE010000133.1:0-6492 GCA_036277315.1 Sulfuricurvum sp. | reverse complement strand
ATTATCGTTTTTTGCGCTTGGGTTAACTTGCCATAAACAACAACAAGCTGTGAAAAAAGTACTTTAAAATCCATTCTTTTGAATGCCTACTTTACAATAAAGGTTCTGCGAGGGTAAAAAATCGATCATTCTGTATCGACGTGCCAATGGTGACGCGAATTGCATTCAATCCATAACTGCTTAAATCTCGTACAATCATACCCTTTTTTAATAATTCTTGGGCAATTTGTGATGAATTTTTTCCTTCCGGAAGCGATAATGTGACAAAATTCGTATAACTGTTAATGATTTCAATCTTTTTTGACTCGGCAAACGCTTCGTAACGCTTCATTTGTTCAAAATTATCCGCAATACACTCATTGACAAATGATTCATCTTCAAGAGCAACCGATGCCGCTTCAAGAGAAAGAGTTGTAATGTTAAAAGGGGGACGCACCTTATACAACGCTTTGATGATAGGAGCTTTCGCAATCCCGTATCCTACTCTCATTCCGCCCAGTCCGTATGCCTTTGAAAACGTCCCCAAAAAAAGTACATTGTCAAATTGCTCAATCAACGCCTTGGGGTCAACGGCTTTTGAAGCATCTTTGAATCTCGCATATTCCATATAGGCGCCATCAACGATCACCAGCGTATCCGAATCGACTTTTTGGATAAACTCCCGCATCTCTTGCGCATCCAACGCATCCCCTGTTGGATTATTCGGGGTACACAAAAAGATGATGGATGGCTTATGTTCGAGATAAAGAGCATAAAATTCGTCCATAGTGTGCTCACGTGAAGACGTTCGAATGATCTTGGCCCCCACTTGCTTGGCATAAATTTCATACATCGCAAAGGTTACACTGTTCATCAGTACCGATGCTCCCTCGTGAGCTTTGGCATGAATAGCAAATTCGATAACTTGATCGCTTCCCGCACCGATAATCACCTCATCTGCTTCAATCCCATATTTATGAGACAGCGCACTTTTGAGTTTGATCATCGAATCATCCGGATACAATGCCATGTTATCGACAATGGCTCTTACCGCCTCTTTTACTTTGGGCGAACATCCAAAAGGGTTTTCATTACTTGCCAATTTTACAATATCTTTTTTATCAATCCCATACTCACGGACCACAAGCTCAATGGGCTTACCCGCCTCATAACTTTTAATCGACTCTAATGCGCTGTTGAATGTCATAACTCTCCCTTTACGTAGCTTCCCAACCATGTCACTTCATCGGCATGTTTGTCCACAACTTCTTGAACTCTCTCTTCATCGATATGTCCAAAAAAATCAATAAAAAACCAATATCCGAAACCATCATTATCGCGTGCCGGACGACTCTCAATTTTACTCAGATTGATTTGAGCTTTGTGAAAATCTTCCAAAAAGTGGAACAATGCCCCTGATTTTTGAGCGTCTTTAAGACGGACTAAAATCGATGTTTTGTCTTCACCGCTCACCGCATTTTTAAAATCACTCAAAATAAAAAAACGCGTCGCATTGTTGAGAGCATCTTCGATATTCTCGAATAACGTCGGTATCCCATAGAGTTTTGCTGCAATATGAGAACAAATCGCAGCAGCTTCGGGATCTCTTGAAGCTAAAACCGCTGCTTTGGCCGTTGATTCAACCGGAATGTGTTCGATCCGATCCAGCCCATGCTCCAATAAGAACTCTCGGCACTGACCAAATCCCTTATCTTTGGAATAAATTCTTTTGATCTGATGAAGCTTTTCCGCTTTGCTGGCAAACGCCATATGTATGGGCATATAAAGCTCGGCTACAATCTTAACGCTGCTTTTCCCCAGCAGATCAAGGGTTTCGCCCACCACTCCGTCACGACTGTTTTCGATGGGAACAACCCCAAACTTTGCGCGCCCTGCTTCAAGTGTTTTAAATACGGCATCGATGGATCCCAATGAAAGATAATCGCTCATCGCTCCAAATCGGGACTCTGCGGCTTGATGGGTAAAACTCCCCTCGGGCCCCAGATAGGCAATTTTTTCGGGAAGTTCAAGATTACGCGCTACGGCAAAAATCTCTAAAAAAATGGCTTCGATTGCTTGCTTGTTAAGCAGTCCGTTTGACTCTTTACTGTGCGCACTCAATCGGTCAATAATCGCTTTTTCTCGCTCAGGACGGTAAACGGCCCCTTTGGTGTGATGCTTTATCTCTCCAACGCGCTGTACCACCTCCATACGACGGTTCAGAAGCTCTACAACCTCGTCATCCAACGCATCAATAACACTTCGGCACTCTTCCAGTGTTTTCATAAGCTCTCCAATACTGCTTTGATATCTGCATACATAGCATCCGGCGGTCTCGGAAGCTGCGGCAGTATTTCCGCAGCACTGCGATACTTTCCGCTCAAAACAAACACTCCTCGCATTCCAAGTCCCTGTGCCGGAAGCAAATCGCCCGTAACATCGTCACTGATCATCGTGACCTCCTCAAATCGAGCGTTGGCTTTTTGTTGCGACAGCAATGCCAATGCCGATTCAAAAAAAGAGACGCTTGGTTTTCCGACAACCTCATAAGAGGTAGAGGTTGCGTATTCCAACATTTTCAAAATCGCCCCTACTCCAGGATAGCGTTTGTGATTCTTTACATACAAGGATGTCTCATGCATCCCTACGAGCGCACAGCCGCTCAAAAGAAACTCAATGATCTCAGAATATTCATTCGCACTAAAGTCCTCTTTAATGGCAATAAGCACGACATCCGGGGCAACATAGTCAAGACCATAGCCCAATGCAGACAAAACATTTAAAAATTCCTCTGATCCATACGCCGCTATTTTTTTTTCTTTTGAAATACGCTCTTCGAGAACCATTAACGGGTCCAAATAACGCTCGCTTGGAATGTTGAGTCCAATGGTGTTTAAATAGCTCAGGAACGTCTCGCTCGAATATTTTGTACTGTTGGTAATGACAACATAAGGGATAGAGGATTGATTTAAATGATCAATAAACTCTGTTGCACCCGAAATGGGGAGTTTTGTATTATCATCGATCAGCGTTCCCTGAACATCTATAAAAAACATTACAGATACTCACGCTCGAGTGCAATTAAATCATCAAAATTTTCGCGTGCACGGATAAGACGAGCCTCTCCGTTTTCGTACGCGACTTCCGCCGAACGGCCTCTTGTATTATAGTTGCTTCCCATACCAAAACCGTATGCACCCGCACTGTGAACGACCAATAAATCATTGTGTTCCAATGGCGGCAACGGATACTCTTTAGCCAAGAAATCCCCGCTTTCGCATACCGGGCCAACCACATCTGCAGGAGTCACTTCTCCCTCTTTATCGATCGCTTCGATACGGTGATACGCTTTGTACAGACTCGGGCGCAAGAGATCATTCATCGCGCCATCCACGATCACAAACCGCTTTGTCCCATTTTTCTTTTCATACAATACTTTAGTGAGAAAGTATCCCGCATTCGCCGTTAAAAATCGACCCGGTTCGCAGATGATCGTCACATCAAGCCCCTTGAGCGCTCCTAAAACAGCTTGGGCATAATCATAAGGGGTGATCGTTGTTTCGTCATTGTAGCGGACACCCAAACCTCCCCCGATGTCAAAAAATTTGAGACTGATATCAATGGCTTCAAGTGAGCGCATCAAATCCGCTACAATCACGGCTGCTTCATAAATGGGTTCCAGCTGGGTCAATTGACTTCCGATGTGAAAATGAATACCTACCGCATCCAAAAAGTCCGAATTCTTTGCACGGATGTACATTCGTTTGGCAGCATCAATCTCCACCCCAAATTTATTATCGTGCAACCCCGTAGAAATATAAGGGTGCGTTTGCGGATCGATGTTTGGATTGACTCGAATGCTTATGCGCGCTTTTTTATTCAACTCTCGGGCACACATCTCCACTCGGCCGAGCTCTGCTTCACTCTCGACATTGATGTATAAGATATCGCTTTCAATCGCTTCACGAATTTCCTCATCGCGCTTACCGACACCGCTAAAGAGTATTTTATACGCGGGAATTCCTGCCATCAATGCGCGTCGCACCTCTCCGATGGAAACACAATCCGCACCTGAACCCAATGAGGCAAAATGTTTAATGACACTCAAATTTGAATTTGCTTTTACCGCATACGCCAAAATCGATTTTTTCCCGCGAAATGCTTCCTTAAGCGTCTCAAATTGACTTTTCATCGCATCGAAATCATAAACATACAATGGCGTTCCATGTGTTTGCGCCAAAGATTGAAATGGGATCATACTGCCCCTTTTTGTGATAAATTTATTCGCGATTTTATCCAAAATCTACTTAGATAAAGAAAGCTTAACGCTGCCAATACTCCAATGGGGGCCAAAATACCTACTTCCGGCGAAAGCGTTTTATTATTCGAGAGCTCACCTGCTGTAAATAACAATCCCCAGACAATCAATGTCACCAAAATTGAGGTAAAACTGTACAAGGACAAATTGGCGAAACGAGAACCGATGGGAACATAGGCGTAAATCAGCACAATCATCATCAAAGCAAACCACGGTGTTGCAAAATTACGATACAACGAACTTTTAACTTTTGAAAGATCAATATTTTGGGCACCTAAAAGTTTCATGGCATCCAATGCATCCACGATGGTATAATTGACTTTACCCTCATAGATTTGATCTAAAATTTTCGGTCGAAAATCATGCAATACCCGAATATTTTGACCCTTTTCTCTCACGACCCCTGTTCCCTTTAAATCCAACAATGCCGGTGGACGAATCAATTCAGCGTTCGAAATGTTCCAATAATGGTCCGCATAATAAGCCTCTTTGGCACGAATCGTCTCTTTGAGTTTTCCCTCTGCAAACGTAAAAATCCGGATATCTTTGGCCTGCTGCGTCAACGGGTTAAGCGTCCCGAAATAGATATAATTTCCCTCATGGGTAAAAAACAAATTGTCGGTCGGGATTAAAAATTCGGATGAGGAGCGTAAATTTTCAGCGTACTCATTGGCCCTGGCAAACGAAGTTGTGTGCGCTGAAATATACAGTGTCACGATTGCAATAACCGTATAGACAATAGGGCTTAACACTCTAAACTGTGAATAGCCAAGAGCATAAAACGAAGTAAGCGCATTGGAGCGTACCAAGCCGACAATCGTCGCAATAAAAGCAAATACCAAAGAGATAGGCAGCATCATGTCTAACGCATAAAGCCACTTATACAGAGCATAGATGATGATCAAATTGGCCGAATCAGGGAGGGACTCGCCATTGTTCATCATGTCAAATCCCAGCATGAATCCGCTCAATGCAATCGCAATGATGAGACAATAACGCAGATATAAAAAGGATATTGTTTTAAAAAAAAGCATTTTTTATTGTACCGTTAAAGCTCTAATAGAACACTTTGATGCGACCTCTTCCAGACTCGTGGTCAGTAAAAGCTCTACGGCATCCGCAGATTTTTTGATCCACTCATCCAAAACTTTTTCTTCATTGGGATAAAACGGATGGAGGACATAGTCGGCGACTTGGGATTTATGCTCAGGTTTTCCAATTCCCATCCGCACGCGGAGGTAGGAAGGGGTAATGGCACTGTCGGTAGATTTGAGCCCATTGTGACCGCCATGACCGCCGCCGAATTTAAACCGCAGTGCTCCAAAAGGGAGATCCAAATCATCATGGATCACTAAGACATCGTCGATTTTATAGAAATTTTTAACGGCAAGAATCGATTTTCCGGAGAGGTTCATATACGTCGCAGGTTTGAGGAGAAAATGTCCACCCATTTTAAACAACTCCCCATAAAAGGAGCTCTTTGAAACATCGTGAACGGTATGACGTTTACACAGTTCATCAATAACCCTAAACCCAATATTATGGCGGGTTGACGCATACGCCGCTCCAGGATTTCCTAGACCGACGATGAGCATACTTATTTTGCTTTAATGATACTTAGAACTGATACACGATCTGCATCGGTAAAAGTAACGTTGTCAATGCGTGCTACATCACGAAGCAACACAGAATCGCCCAAATCAAGAGGAGCGACATTGATTTCGATAAAGTTAGGAACATTTTCGATCGCTGCTTGAACACGAAGACGTTTCTTAGCGACAAACAACATCCCTTTGTTTTTCAAACCGATCGGCGTACCGACAGGCTTAACCGGAACGTGATAATGCGTCACAAGTCCAGCTTGTGCAATCATCAAATCAACGTGCAATAAGTTTCCAGAAACAGGATGAGACTCATAGCCTTGAACAACAAGGTTCATCTCTTTACCAGCAACACTCACTGGAAATGCAACACTCTCTTTATTACGAACCGTACGGATAAAATCGTTCATTTTGAACGCAGCATTGATGTTTTCAATCCCTTTTCCGTAAATATTTGCAATAAGATAACCATCACGGCGTAGCGCTTTTGTTGCGGGTTTGCCAATACTCTCTCTAAGAATGCCTTCTAGCATAATGTGTCCTTTGGAAATAAAATAAGGCGAATTATACTTAAAAATTGTTTAAAGTATTATA
>DASUNE010000132.1:0-13589 GCA_036277315.1 Sulfuricurvum sp. | reverse complement strand
CCGTGTTGTCCTTATCAACTCCAATCCGGCTACCATTATGACTGATCCTGAATTTGCGGATCGTACCTACATCGAACCCATCAAACCTGAAATTATTGCTCAAATTATCAAAGATGAAAAAGTTGACGCAATTCTTCCGACGATGGGTGGACAAACAGCCCTTAATGCCGCAATGCTCATGCATGAGCAAGGGCTGTTAGAAGGGATAGAATTTCTTGGAGCCAATCCAAGTGCTATCAAAAAAGGGGAAGACCGCCAAGCATTTAAAGAGTGCATGATTAAAATCGGTATGGACCTGCCCGTCTCACGCTATGCGTACAATATTGACGAAGCGATCAATGCCGCCAATGAGATCGGGTTCCCGACCATCATTCGTGCTTCTTATACGCTTGCAGGCGGAGGAAGCGGTGTTGCATACAACATCGATGAGTTTAAACTCCTTGCGCAGCGAGGTCTTGATGAAAGCCCTATCACGGAAATTCTGATCGAAGAGTCTCTTCTTGGATGGAAAGAATACGAGATGGAAGTTATTCGCGACCGTAATGACAACTGTATTATCGTCTGTTCCATCGAAAATTTCGACCCGATGGGGGTTCATACGGGAGACTCCATTACGGTAGCTCCGGCACTGACCCTTACCGACAAAGAATATCAGCGTATGCGCGATGCGTCGTTCGCCATTTTACGTGAGATCGGTGTTGATACCGGCGGATCCAACGTACAGTTTTCTGTTGATCCCAAAACAGGTCGTATGATCGTTATCGAAATGAACCCACGTGTATCCCGTTCATCCGCTCTTGCCTCAAAAGCAACGGGCTATCCGATCGCAAAGATTGCCACACTTTTGGCTGTTGGGTTCACCCTCGATGAATTGACCAACGATATTACCGGGACTCCTGCTGCATTCGAACCGGTCATCGATTACATCGTTACCAAGATTCCCCGTTTTACGTTTGAAAAATTCCCTGAAGCGGAGTCTACACTGACCACCAGTATGAAATCCGTAGGTGAAGTCATGGCAATTGGACGAACGTTCAAAGAATCGGTCCAAAAAGCCCTTTGTTCCCTCGAAACGGGTTTGAGCGGTTTTGACCCCATTGACGGTGAGTTAGAATTTGTAAAACACGAAATTCGACGTCCCAATGCCGAGCGTATCCTCTACGTTGCCCAAGGATTCCGTATGGGCCTTAGTCATGCAGATATCTTTAATCTCTCTAAAATCGACCCATGGTTTTTAACCCAAATCGAAGAAATCGTAGCACAAGAGCCAAAGATCACTTCAGCTACATTGACCAACGAGCCACAGCTTCGCCGGCTTAAAACCGAAGGATTTTCGGATAAAAACATCGCCCGCCTTGTGACACAAAATGGTGGCAATGCAAAAGAAGACGATGTCTATATGGCACGTAAAACTCTTGAGATTTTCCATGAATACAACGAAGTCGATACGTGTGCCGCTGAGTTTGGCGCATTAACCCCGTATCTCTATTCAACTACCAATATTACACGCCTTGGAAAACAAGAGCCTCGTCAAAGTGACAAGAAAAAAGTGATGATATTAGGCGGAGGTCCGAACCGTATCGGGCAAGGTATCGAGTTTGACTACTGTTGTGTTCACGCCGCATTCGCTCTCAAAGAGATGGGAATTGAGACCATTATGGTCAACTGTAACCCTGAAACCGTCTCTACCGACTATGATACTTCGGATGTCCTCTATTTTGAGCCGATTGATTTCGAACACGTTCGTTCCATCGTCGAGTGTGAAAAGCCTAACGGGATTATCGTCCACTTCGGCGGACAGACACCCCTCAAACTGGCCAATGGACTCCATAATATCGGAGCGGTCATTGCCGGTACGTCAGCCGAAGTGATCGATTTGGCAGAAAATCGTGAAAAATTCTCTGCGTTTGTCGTCGAACAAGGTCTAAAACAGCCGGAAAATGGAATGGCTATGACCAAAGAACAGGCGTTTAAAGTCGCTAAAGAGCTTGGCTATCCTGTTTTGGTACGCCCATCGTACGTTTTGGGCGGACGCGCTATGCGTATCGTTTATAACGAAGATGAACTTCGCACTTATATGGATGTCGCCGTATCCGTGAGCAACGATTCCCCAGTTCTGGTCGATAAATTTCTCGATCAAGCGGTAGAACTTGATGTTGATGCCATTACCGATGGAACGGATGTCTACATCGGGTCTGTCATGCAGCACATTGAAGAAGCAGGTATTCATTCAGGAGACAGCGCCTGTTCCCTTCCTCCCGTTAGCTTAAATGCAAAACTACAAGCCGAAGTTGAACAACAAACCAAAAAAATCGCGTTGGGACTGGGAGTCATCGGACTTCTTAATATCCAATTCGCCATCTATCAAAATGAAGTCTATATCATCGAAGTCAACCCGAGAGCCTCCCGTACGGTTCCTTTTGTCTCAAAAGCTACCGGTATGCCGTTGGCAAAAGTCGCAACACGCGTGATGGTAGGCGATACCTTGCGAAATGCATTGAAATTTTATGACAACTATAATGTGGTCATGGAAGAAGATGGACTGCTCAAGCCTCGTCTTAAAGGGCACGTAGCGATCAAAGAGGCAGTATTCCCATTCAATAAGCTTTACGGTGCCGATTTGGTTCTCTCTCCTGAGATGAAATCAACCGGTGAAGTCATGGGTATCAGCTCAAATTTTGGCGTGAGCTTTGCAAAAAGTCAACTCGCGGCAGGAAACAAGATCCCGACAACGGGAACCTGCTTCCTCTCCTTTATCGAAACGGATAAAATGCACGCCCCTGAGATCGCACGCGGTCTCCATACGCAAGGGTTTAAGCTCGTAGCGACACGCGGAACTCAAAAGATCATCGAAGATGCAGGAATCCCATGTGAAGCGGTGTTAAAAATCTCTGAGGGTCGCCCCAATATCGAAGACATGATGAAAAATGGGGACATTTCTCTTGCTATCAATACCTCCGATAACAAAACGTCAAAAAAAGATGCCGAGCAGATCCGCCAAGTGGTCTTGCGTATGGGAATCCCTTATTTTACGACTCTTAGTGCGGCCCGTGCAGCGATTGAAGCCATGACCTATATGGGCGATGACAGCTGGATGAAACCTCAAGCTCTTCAAGATTTTTTGATTCGCTAAGCATATGTCCATTATCCTCGCTCAAACCGACACGACTGTCGGTTTTCTCTCTCAAGACAGCAATGCTCTTGCGCACATCAAAGGGCGAGAGAGCACAAAACCTTTTTTAAAAGTTTTTGCCTCTTTATCCCTCCTTCAAAGCACAATAAGAGTTCCGATAAAATACCGCACTTTTGTACGACATGCAAGACGTACAACCTTTGTCATCAAAAATCAAGCCATTCGATACGTCAATGATCCTTCTCATGCGAGATTGATACAAAAATACGGATGGCTCTATTCCACCTCCGCCAATCCAAGCGGTCGAGAATACGATAGAGAGTTTTGCATCTCTCATAGCGATATGCTCATCGAAGACTCGAGAGGGTTTACCCCTTGTGAGCCCTCCCACATCTACCGCCTCACCCCGACACAATTTAAAAAACTACGATAGGAAAAGAAAAATGAAACACATTATTAGCGCCAAAAATATTATGCTTGGATCCACCGGTTTAGCCGTTCTAAGCATACTCTCCGGATGTCAAAGCGCTCCAGAAGAGCAAGCAGTCCAAGAAGGTCAAAACAAATTCCTTGTCGTCGAACAGCAGCCAAGCGGCAAATACGTCATTATCGAAGAGATGCCAACCACAGGACCTAGCCGCGCGATTATCAAAGAGACCGATGAAAACGGTACCGTCCATGAGCGTGTTATGAGCGAAGCCGAAATGAAAGAGATGGCCGATCAAGAGTATAAAAAAATGCAAGAAGGCAAGTCCGAACTAAACGCCGAACCTCAAGGATCAGGGATGGGCCTAGCCGGAACCATTCTAGCCGCTGCCGGAGGAGCGCTGCTTGGAAACATGATCGGAAATGCGTTGATGAATAACAAAAATGTTCAAAGACACCAAGATATGTCCAATCGTTCCGCCTATCACCGTTCAGGCGGCGGTGCAGGCGGAGCATCTACTTCATCGAGTAAAAAAAGCTTTTTTGGCAACAAAGGGGCAAGCAGTACTGCATCTTCCAGCAGTTACGGAGGATAATGATGGTAACACTTCAAACAATCAACCCCATTAATGACCATACGCTGGAAGAAATCGGCTTTGCATGGCATACCGACAGCGATGAGAGTAAATACGTCGCCAATGAACTGGTCGTCGTAAGCGATCAAGAGGCAGAGGCTTACTACGAATGCGTCAATGAACTCTACGACATGTACGCAACGGCGGCACAGCACGTTATCGACAACAACCTCTTCTTTGAACTGGGTATCCCCTTTAACCTTATAGACGCTATCAAAAAAAGCTGGGACAACGATGTCCACTGGCATCTCTACGGTCGCTTTGATTTAGCAGGCGGAATCGACGGCAAACCCGTCAAACTCATCGAGTTCAATGCCGACACACCAACGGCCCTTTTCGAAACCGCCATACTTCAATGGGCACTTCTCACACACAACAACATGGATGAAGAGCGTCAGTTTAACAACATCTACGAAGCCATCAGTGAAAATTTTCGCCGTCTGGTCACCCTCTTTGATGACCCGAGCCTCTTTGAGAAACACTACGATGGATGGAAAATTCTCTTTAGTTCCGTAAGCGGAAACGCAGAAGAAGAACAAACCGTACGACTGCTGCAGCAAATGGCAATCGATGCAGGGTTTGAGACAGGATTTGAACCGCTTGGCGGGGTCAAATTTGATGAAGAGGGCATTTACGATAGCCATGAAATAGCTTATGAATACTGGTTTAAACTGTTCCCATGGGAAGACATTGCCATCGATGAGAATGAACTTGCTGTCCTTTTGACTAGTATTATGAACAACCAAAAAGCGATTATCCTTAATCCTGCCTACACCCTTCTCTTTCAATCCAAAGGGATGATGAAAATACTGTGTGACCTCTTCCCGGATTCGCCGTATCTCCTCAAAACATCCTACGAACCACTCCAAGGGGTTCAATGCGTTGAAAAACGGATGTTTGGTCGTGAAGGGGCGAATGTACGAATCATTGATGCATCAGGGGCAACGCTCGAAGCCAACGAGGGACCGTACGGAAACTTCAAACCCATCTACCAAGAGTACGTCGAGTTTCCAAAAGATGCGTCAGGGAACCGTTATCAAGCAGGGGTATTTTTTGCCTATGAGGCGTGCGGTCTAGGATTCCGTCGCGGCGGTAAGATCCTCAATAATATGTCCAAATTTGTGGGGCATCTCTTAAAATGACCGTCTGCATCTGCCAAAACGTCACCCTGGATGATATTGTCGATTTGGTCGAAAAATACGGCAATCACCCCGAAATAATCAAAGCCAAAGCTGACATTGGAAAAGGGTGTACAGAGTGTCTGGAAACAACATGCGACTCCGTCGATCTACCCTTTCCCTATGCCATGATAAACGCCCAAGAAATCCTCAAACAGCGATAAGACTATCGCACTTCTTTTTGATTCAATCTGGCTTGAAGCGTATTGGAAATATTCATCAGTGAAAATGTCACCACAAAGATCATCAATCCCGGAAAAAAACTCACCCACCACGCGATATCAATCACCTCTTTTCCGCTGCTTAGGATGCTTCCCCAACTCATTTGAGGGGCTGTGATTCCAAGCCCTAAAAAGGAAAGCCCCGATTCCGCTAAAATTGCCCCCCCTACCCCAAACGTAAAACTGACCAAAACAATAGGAGCGAGAAGCGGTGCGTAATATTTCAGCATAATTTTAAGAGGATGGACTTTGCCGATATGAAGGATACGGATATAAGGCTTTGAATTGATGGCAAAGCTCTCTGAACGAATCAGACGTGCCGTTCCCATCCATCCGGTAACCGAAATAATAAAGATGAGTACCCACACCGAGGCATTGACATAACTGACCAAGGTTAAAAGTAAAAAAAGGGTTGGAAAGGTCAAAAACAAATCGACCACAACAATAAAAAGCTTGTCATAGCCCCCACGAAGCAATGCAGCGCTGATACCATACATAAGTCCGATGAGGGTCGAAAGAAGTGCACTTCCAAATCCTATCACAAGCGAAAGCTGCCCGCCAGCAATAATACGCGCGAACAAATCCCGACCCAGTCGGTCGGTACCAAACCAATGGTCCTTTGAAGGTGAAAGCAAAATGGCATTTTTGTCTAAATGAGAAGGATCAAGTTGGATAAAAAAAGCTCCAAACCAAGAAAGAGCGATCACGCTCACCAAGAGGGCGAGACTAAGACGAAACATTACTGCTTGAGTCCTAATAAGGTTGTCATCATCTGATCGATGGTTGTAATCACTTTGGCTGCAGCTCCATAGGAAGTCTGGTAGCGAATAAGATTTGCCATCTCTTCATCAATGCTGACTTTACTGATCGAGCTGTATTCTTGTCCTATCGCATTAAACTGGGCAGTAAGAGACATATTCGTGATAATGACCGAGTTGGTACGCGTTCCTACACGCGTGACGATATTATCGTAAAAACCATAAAGACTATCGCTGCTTGTTTTTTTGTAACTCTCTTTAAAATCCACTTGGACAAACTGTAACTGAACCATATCCAAAGCCGTTTGATTATCGCCTGATACAGGGGATTTGTGCGCGTTGATTTGAGAAGGATTGTCTTTCAGAGGAGTTGACAGCCCAATATTTCGACCATCTGAACCTTCAAAGAAACGGTTGACCCCGGTTACCCCTGCAAAATTCGTCCCCTTATCTTCAATGGAAAATGTGTATCCTGCACTCGCATATTGCCCTTTTAGTCCGATGGAAAAAATATTGCTGGGAGTCAAAAAAGAGGCATTTAGCATGTCGTCTAAATCGTTGAGCGCATTATTGTCTCCATTATCATCTTTTGAAGCTAATAATTGCTCTCTAATACTGTTAGAAGTACCATCGCTCAATAAATTGGTAGCACTTGCATTGTCCATCACCGTTGAGGGATTGATAGAAATACTGCGTCTTCCAACTAGATTCCCATCAATATCGTACACAATGACATCAAATGTACCTGCCTTCAAATTTTCATCCGTACTTAGCAATGCTTCACTTGCTCCAAAAGATAAACTGTTGGACTCCATCGATTGTGTAGCTGATTGTGCATACTGATTGTTGGTTGATTCGATAAGGCCTTTTACAAAAACGTCCATTGAATCGATGGTCTGTTGCAAAAATCCATCGTCAAAAGTGCCGTCTTGATTGATCAAACTACCGCGCATTTCGATGAGGGCTCCGACTTTACCGCCAGTGATTCGATCCGCAAAAGAAAACTTTACCCCATCTTGACGCTCATAATAAATATCGTTAAATTGACCGGAGTTTTTACTGTCATCGATCCCAATCGGATGAAAACTTCCGCCATCAACAATATTAAATCCCCCTACTTGGATCGTGTAATTTCCATTTTCAATGGCAATATTACTATCAACCGGGGTATTTGAATCAATACGATCTGAAAAAACACTTGCTCCAACCAGTTTTACCAACGACATCTCAAGGACTCCACGCTGATCCCGTAAATCATTGGCATTACTTATGCCATCACTCTCTGCTAAACTAATTGCTTTGTTCAACCCTGCAATTTGTTCACCAAGTCGATTGACTTCCTCAATATTTACCTTTATTTGATCATCAAGGGAACCTTGTAAAGTTGCAATCTGAGAACGGGTTTGAGTAATATGTTGACTTAATGTTATTGCTTGCTGCGCCAAATTAACTTTCACCGCCGTATTGCTCGGATTTGAGGCAAGCAGCTGCCATGAATCAAAATATTTTTTTAAATCTTCTTTAATACCTACATTGTCAATATCAGGAAAATAGCTTGATAGCTCTTCAAGATTTCTTTTCATCGTGTCCGAATACTCTTTGTTTTGAGCCGCAGCGGTATAGCGTCCGTACACGAATGAATCAAAGACACGAACAATTTCGGAAATTTGTGTTCCGTTGCCGCGCAGACCGGGAGAAATTCCTACAGGCTGGGCTTCCGAAGTGACTACACGCTGACGTGTGTACCCTTCTGTTTCAGCATTTGCAATATTATGCCCTGTGGTATCAATACCGATCTGAGCTGCATTTAGCCCACTATAACCAATATGAAGTGCATTGAAAATGGATGCCATTTTAAACCCTCACTTGTAAAAATGATGCTTCTTGGGATACTACGGAGTTATACCCTTGCATCTGCGTGGGAACGATCTTCTCAAGCAATGCATTGTAAAATGCCCCGACGCTTAAGACCATTTTTGCGTATTGTTGATTGACTTCGCGTAATCTTGAAAGATGTTTTTTGAGATTTTCGAGCTGCTGATGTTCATTCGTATCCAATAAATCCGACAAATCCTTCTCTGGCTGAGAGGTCATAAGTTTCGAGATCTCATAATCAATCATCGCTTTTTTTTGTTCAAAGCCTTTGATCTTCTCTTCTTTAAGTGCCAAACGGTCAATTTGCGGATTGTGTCGCGCCTCTTTTATATCCTCAATATCTTCCAATGAAAGAGAGATTAACTTATCGAGGTCTTTAACGGCATTTTCTAACTGATAGGATAACATCATAAACTCCTAAATAGAACTATATCTATATGGTGTTACGTCAGCTCTTGCGCAATACGCTTTGCCAACGCATCAATATCGACACGATACGTACCATTTTCGATTGAAGCTTTCAGCTCATCGATACGGCTTGTGTCACCTTGCTTTGCTACTACTTGAGCGGATTTTTCCTGCTCTTTTGGTTTTGTACTCAAATCCTGATATGCTCCTCTAACGAGTGAGCCATTGATGGATGAAATCATTGTGATTCCTTATTTTAATGTTTATTGCTATCTATATGTTTATATCGACCAAAAACAAAAAAACTTTACTGTTTCACCCCTTTTTGACTCAAATGTTCAAACAACATTTGTGAAAATCCAAATCCTCCCGCACTGGCATTGGATAGTTCTTCACGATACATGGATTTAAATATTTTGTCCCCCGGATCATTGGTGCTAAACAAATTTTTTTCATCTTTCATCGCTTCATCCAGCATCATTTTGACAATAATCGATTCAAACTGATCTGTTTTCTCACGAAGGATTTTATCCCCCTCTTTCGTCCCGATAGAAGGGACTGCCTTTTGATAGCTTGCACCTGAAATTTCCATTAGATAACCTCCAACTCACACGAGATTGCACCCGCACTTTTCATTGCTTGAAAAATAGAGATCATCGCTTTCGGACTGGCTCCTAGCTTTTGAAGCGAACGAGCGATATTAGCAACGGTCGTTGTCCCTTTTTGGGTATAGACTTCATTCTCATTGAGCCCAATGACCAGTGATTTATCCATAGCGACACTTCCTGCTGGCTTTGAGACATCGTTTTGGGCCAAGATCTTGACCGTGATATCGCCTTGCGTTACAACAACGGGTGATATTTCGATATCAACACCGGCAATAATTGTCCCTGTACGCTCATTAATAATAATTTTTTGCGTTTGTGCATAGCCAATATTGATATTTTGGACTTCGGCTAAAAATTCAATCATTGATTTATTGTTAGGTTTTTTCAAACTAATTGTTCGCGGATCAAGAGCGGTCGCTACCGTCGATTTATACAAGCTATTGATCGCAGTCTGTATCGACACCGCATTGTCAAAATTAGACGTTTTTAGGGACAGAGTCGCATTCTCTTGATGGTAGAGATCTTGAGCAATCTCACGCTCGATCAACCCCCCTCCATAGACGAGACCTGCCGTTGGATGGGATTCCGCTCCCGCTCCTCTTTCGTTTTTTCCGCCGATGCTGATGGGTCCTTGCGCCAGAGCATAAATCTTGCCGTCAACCCCCTTGAGAGGGGTCATCAAAAGTGTACCGCCCTCGAGTGATTTTGCATCACCGATAGAGGAAACGGTGACATCAAACGCATCACCCTGGCGTGCAAAAGGGGCAAATTTGGCCGTAACGACGACGGCTGCAACATTTTTGGATTTGATATCGACAGGATTCATATCGATATTCATCGCCTTGAGCATATTGGCGATCGATTGGAGGGTAAATTTGGAAGTCGTTCCGTCGCCCGTTTTTTTCAAACCGACAACAAGAGAATAACCGATGATTTGGTTGTCACGCACTCCCACAACATTGGCTACTTCACCAATACGCGTTGCATGCAATGAGCTAAGAAGTACTAAAAAAAGAGCTAGTTTTTTCATCAAAATCCTTTGGAATACCAAAGAATAAGCATGAATTATTCCATAATGACTATGCGTAGTAGGTTAATGACGTTTTACCAAATTTTTTGAATTTAAACCGCTTAAAATTGCCGATCATTTCGGGGAGTTCAAGTCCGCTCATATGCTCTATGACCACAAGACGAACCGTATTAAGAGACAAGGATGCAATCAAATTGAGTGTTTTGTCATAAATCTCTTCCATCCCTTCACGAATCGAAAAAGGGGGATCGACATAAATAAAAGCACTCTCCCCCAACGCTTCAAGACGCTTTTTGACCTGCGCAATCGTGGCAAAACTGTTTCCCTCGACCACTTCGCATGCGCTGGGGTCCGTTTGAGCAATATTATCCCGCAATGCTCGAAGCGCATCGCTGTCTTTCTCCATAAAAAATACTTTTTTAGCACCACGGCTTAGCGCTTCCAATCCAATCGAACCGCTTCCCGAAAAGACCTCAACCATCACCGAATCAATCACATCAAATTGAATGGTATTGAAAAATGACTCGACAACAATCATTTTTGAACTTCGTGTGGTCTCTTTGGAGGGAAGTTTTAAACTCTTTCCTTTAAATTTTCCGGCTACAATTTTTTTAGTTAACGATTGATTATTTTTCATAAAATGCTTTCACGGCTTTGAGGATATTGGCTTGATATTCGCGGGTTAACTTTTCGATATGATGTTCAAGTATCTCAAATCCAACACGGCTTTCATCCAATCCGTCTGTTTTCTCTTTATTTGGATCAATACTTTGCACCGATTCAAGTTTTTGATGCAATGCTTCTATCAATTGCACTTTTGAAAAGGGTTTTATCAAATCCGTTTTCGAATCCTGTGTAATAAAAAAGGTTGGATATTCATCATCGAGAATGGCTTTATCTCGAATCAAAACGTCGCATTGACGCTTTGAGCTCAAATAGCCATCTAAAAAAAGTTCCAATGAACGTTGTAACAATGGCGAATCACATTGAACGGCTACTTTCACGACGTTTACCCTTATAAAAAATTCAGTACATTATCTTTGCGGTATTTTAGCACACAAAGCTATGTTCTTGTTTTTCCAAAAAGCAGAATGTTTCCATATCGTGCACCCCACACAACAAATAAGACAATCCATACAAAGGAGACTGCATCAAAAGTCCATGGATTAAAACCTCCAAGCGCACTATCCGCGGACAGGGCAAAGCGACCGAGAACGACAACTTGCGTCCACAAAAACAGTATGATCGCCAACGTGTCCGCATGAGGAGGTTGGCCGGAGTGTCCCAACGTTACCCTCGTACCAAATCCGATTAAAACCGTGGTTACAAATCCTAAAACCAATAAATGGGTCCCGGCAAATAGCCATACCGTATGGGTAAATACTTCAATAAGCTGTGTTAACCCCCCTATAAATAAAGCGGTTGGAAGCCAAAAAAGGGCCAAATAAAGGATCCATAAAATAGCTGATGAACGAAATAATGGCAGTTTCCAGCTGAGAAACTCAAGAAAGAGGTAAAGTGAAAGAAGTATACTGACGATGGCCTCGGCGAATGGAATCATGAGAAGACTAAAGAGTGTTTTAGCAACCAAAAAAGTAAAGACTTTTCCCACGAAATATTTGGGGCGTATTTCAAAGGAGTGGCTGAAAAAAGGGATCATCCGCTGTGCCGCGATAAAGGTCATAAAGACCAAAAATAGATTCACAATAATGGGGCTAAGTGAAAAAAGATATATGGATATCCCTATCAGTCCCATCCCATACACCAATACCAACATTGCGTTGGCCGAAATCCCAAAAGCGTGTGCAATCAATATCCAAAAAGGGTCACTTTTATGCGGTGTTTTTCCTTCTCGATACAGTAATAGCAATGTTATTAATGCCATCAAATGAGCCAATAAAATGCCAATCATCGCTATAAATACGACCCATGCGGAAGTCATAGCCCCTATAAAGAATAGAAGTGCTGCAACTTCATAAAGCCAAACGATCGGGGTGTAGTGCTTTTGTTCAATGGCATCACTCATACAAAATCGGGGGAAAGTCGTAAATAAAAAGCCATGAAAAAATTGGGTAAATACAATAAAAGCAAGGGAATAGAGATGAAAAACATTTTCCTCAATGGATAAAACGACCATTCCCTTATGGGACAGTGTAAAAAGAACCATTGATACAATTGCCCACAGGACGCCAAAAAGAAAAAATGGCTGATGAGGCTGGGCCAAAAAATAGTGTTTTGGCTTAGGCGGTTGCGTAAAAGAAGCGGTGGTACTCGTCGTTGAAAATTTCATAATACTATCCCATACATACCTTTTTTCATCGTATACTCCCCTACTAAATAATAACCCATTGTAATACGTTTAGTACGCGATGTCTTTGATTTAGGTCAAGTACGCCATGAAACATACCCATCTAACCGTTGAAGATTGGGAATAGAGCTCAAGCTCGGCATATCTCCTATCGTCTTTTTTGAAGATTGAAACAGTTGAAGAAAATACTTGTCTTTATATCCCCTCTCTCGTAGTGCCAGAGCCATCTCTATTATATCTTCTTCGCTCAAAAGCTGGGGATGATACGTCGTTCGTACTTCATACTGGATACCGCTTTGATGAAGCACCTCAAAACTTTCCCAAAACCGTTTTTCACTTCCGGCACCACAAACTTCCCCCATTTTAGACTCGGGGGCCTTGTAATCCAGTGCCACATAATCAATCAGTTTTTCCTCGATCAAAGAGGCAATCACATCAGGGCGCATACCGTTAGTATCCAGTTTGATGGTATACCCAAGTGATTTTATGCAACGGCAAAAAGCCAGAAGATGGGGATAGGCCGTACATTCGCCTCCGCTAAGCACCACCCCCTCGAGCAATCCTTGACGTTTGTGTAAAAACGAAAGAGCTTCCTCCTCTTTTATATGAGCAACACCGAAGACAATATCAGGATTGTAGCAATACACACAGCGCAGATTGCACCCCGCGAACCAAAAAATAGCCGCAGGGGTATCGGGGAAATCGAGAAGAGTAAAAGGGGTTATGTCATACAGTGCTTTCATTACAGAAACGCTCTTTGAAATACGTTCGCTCTTTATGCTCTTGTTTTTTCCCGATATTAAAACTCTCAACAGGGCGATGATACCCCATCACTCTCGTATACACCATACACCGTGTACGTTTATGTTCAAAGCTTTTCAGCACCAGTTCTGTATTCATGCAACCTCCTCCAATAAAATCAATTCGTCACATTTTGGGCAAAACTCATGTTCACCGTGTAAATAGCCATGGGTCGGACACACCGAAAAAAGCGGTGTGATCGTGATAT
>DASUNE010000131.1:0-5296 GCA_036277315.1 Sulfuricurvum sp. | reverse complement strand
TGAAATGATCCGTAAAGATCATCTGATTGCTTTACTCAACCACTCGGACAATTTGCTCTCATTTGTGGATACCAATTATATCTATCGAGCGGTCAATGGAGCGTACAGCCGCAAGTATCATAAAACCCTTGATGAAATCATCTTTCATCCTGTATCCGATATCTTAGGAGTCGATGCTTTTGAAGGGATCGTCAAACCCAATTTGGATAGAGCTTTTTTAGGAGAAGCTCTTCAATACGAATCCTGGTTCGAGTTTCCGAATATTCCACGATGCTATTTGATTATTACCTATAATCCCTGTTATCGCGAAGATGGAACGGTGGACGGCGTTGTCGTGAGTGCCGTCGACTATACCCATATTAAACTCATTGAAGAAGAGACACGGAAACAAGATGATATGCTGCTCGAACTTTCAAAAATGGCCCAGCTGGGAGAGATGATCTCGTTTATCTCTCATCAGTGGCGTCGTCCGTTGAACACCATAGCCACCTATCTGCTCAAAATTCGCAGACTGATTGATACAAATGAGCAAGCGATTGAAGCGATTGAACGCAGTGAAATGATACTTGAACGCCTCTCCTCCAATTTGGAGAGCATGTATGCATTATATACGGGAAACTCCTCATCCGCAGATGCCAATGTTCAACAGTCCGTTCAGCAAACCACCTCTTTGGTATTGGATCGCGCACAGGGGCTGAATATTAACATCGAGATCGATGTCCCCGAACGGCTGTACGCTCAATGTCATAATGATGAATTGATGCACATCCTGCTGGTTATTATTGAAAATGCGATCGATGCGATCGCCCAGACCCATGAATCTTTCAAATACATCCGTATTCAAGCACATAGAAAAGAAGATTTCATTATCATCGATATCAAAAACAGTGGTGTCGCTATCAGCTTTGAAAATTTTCACCATATATTTGAGCCCGGATTCACCACTAAATCTTTGTCGGGTCAAGGTTACGGACTCTATTTCGCCCGTAAAATAGTGACCGAAAGGCTTAAAGGAACGATAGATATCTACCCTACTCAAAGCGGAGCTTGGTTTCGCATCACCCTGCCTGCTTCAGCATAAAACGTATCTTTTCTCCCCTCTTTGAATCAGGGAAGAACACCTACTTGATTTCTTCCGGACTCTTTTGCACGATAAAGCCCTTGATCCGCACATTTGAAAAATTCGGAAAACGTATCATTGGAGTGAAAACTACTAATCCCGCAGCTGATTGTCACACGTCCCACTTCAGGAAAAATAGTATTTTCAACCGCCAAACACAGTTTTTGCGCAAGTATTTGAATATTTTTCAGGTCTGTACCCGGACTCAAAACTAAAAATTCTTCTCCCCCCCACCGTGCAAAAATATCGATTTTTCGGATATTTTCTTCGATCACTTTGGCCATCAATTTCAGAACCTTATCCCCAACATCATGCCCGTAGCTATCATTGACCACTTTGAAGTGATCGATATCAATCAGTATCATCGACAGTGGAAGTGAAAATCGTCGTGACCGTTCACTTTCGAGGAGAAAAAGCGCTTCAAATTTGTGACGGTTGTAGATTCCGGTCAGTTTATCAATCGTTGCGATACGATAAATCTCCTGATTCAAAAGACTCTCTTGTGTCACATCTTTGCCGCTTGACACAAAACCGACAAAATTATTTTTATCATCTTTCAGAGGGGTAATCGTCTTATCCTCATAAAAGAGATCCCCATTTTTCTTTCTATTGATAATGGTCTCTCGGAAAATATCGCCGTTAAGAATCGTTTTCCACAGCCGCTCATAGAATACAGGATCATGCTGATCTGATTTTAACATTCTGGGGGTTTTTCCCAGCACTTCCTCTTTTGTATAGCCCGTATGATCACAAAATGCCGGGTTAACGTAGGTTATTTTCCCAAACTTATCCGTTATTACTACCGAATCATCAATCTGTTCCACAACCTTCGAGAGTTTCTCAATCTGTTCGTGCGATTTTTTCATGTCACGCATATCGATAATCATCCCCGAAAGAATATCCCCCTCAATCGTTGCGCTCACCATCACCGGAACAACGTTAGAGTATTTGTCCAGAATCTCTAATTCATAGTTGCTGATATGCCCTTCTTCCAATAATTTATGAATAAATATTTCCCTGTCTTCAGGATCAGCATATCGGATGATACTGTTTTTGCCGATGAGTTCATCGGATGAATAAAAGGCAAGCATATGGGCCAATGCCTGATTTACATAAAATATATTGCCCGATAAATCTGAACGATAAACCCCTACCATCGCATTTTCAACCAGATTTTTGTATTTTATTTCGGAGCGTTGCAGCGCTTTTTCTTTTTCATACTCTTCCGTGATATCATGTACGATCCCTGTCATTTTGAGAGGATTTCCAAGATCATCGCTAATGAGACTCCCCTCTTCAAGCACGTGACGTATTTTCCCGTCTTGCCGAAGGATGCGATGAACTACGGAGTAATGTGTATTATGATTGAGCGTATCCATAACCGCTTTTTGTATTTTCTGTCGATCATCCGGATAGACTCGTTCCAGAAACCCTTCATACGTCGCTTTAAATTGCTGCGGTTCCAGTCCGAATATCCGATAAATTTCATCGGACCACCATAGTGCATTGGTTTGAATATCCCATTCCCAATTGCCTATATGGGCGATCTGCTGTGCCCGGTTCAAACTCTCGGAGAGTTGAGAAAGAACGGATTGGCGTTGTGCGATAGTTTTTCGACTCCGATACATCATCAAGGCAAACAAAAGACTGCCTAAAACGACAACGGCGCTCAGTCCGTACAGAAGATTAATCACCCACTCCTGATGCTTCTGAAAAAATGTCTCAGGAAGATTCAAAAATCTGCTCTGCTCCCTGATATCATCTGATAAAATGATCTTCTGGCGCATAAGAACGTCTGCGTCAAATATCCATCTATTCGTATTGTCATTCATCCCAGGCAGCGTTGAATCAGGATAAGAGAGAATCTGTAACGCGATCTTTCCCGCTTCGATCCCCTGGCTGATTCCATCAACGGCATAGCCTCCGAGTACCCCTTCTTGGATGTAGGTATCTTCAAGGCTAAAGATAACGAAAGGAGCGGTTTCTTTGATTTTAGTGATCACTTCTGTCAAAGGGATCAAATGCCCATCTCGGGTCAGAAATCCCCCGATCGTTGTCAATACAACCGTTTTCCCTTTAAACTTTTTCACTTTGCTAAGAACCTGGTCAAATTGTTCTGCATTTACGTATTGAAGGTTTATCCCTTGAACAGCAGCAGCATCCCGTCTGATATCCTGATGGATTGCACGAGCGGTCGAAGAGCCATCACCGATTAAGAGCACTTCGTGTTCATTAGGAAACAATTGCTGTATCAGCTGAAGATTGGGGATAATCTCTTTTTTTTCAAATATACCGGTAAATGTATTTTTGTCCAACGTCTCTTTTTTGGATAGGTCATTGACCCCTGAAAAAACAATCGGTACTCCGGGAAAAATTTTTGCTTTGTTATCCACCATAAAATGCAAAGCATTATCATCCGTCACGTAAATAATATTCGGACGATATCCTTTGTATTTGCTGGCGATGTAGTGTACGAACTCCTCTTCATACGCTTGATCAAAATCTCGACGTTTGGTATCCAAATATTCGGTAGAACAGAGCGGATACATCTTTTGACTCTTATGTAAAACTGATACAAACCCGGCATGCTGTTTTTGTGTCCAGGGATAACTTTCATGATACGAGTGGAGGACAAATACCGGCGTTTCCGCCCATAATGCATAACCCAAAAAAGGAACATCAGTGATAATATCTTCATCTAAAAATCTTTATAGTAGTATTTAGTATTGCCATATTAAAAAAATTCTATCTCTTCTACAGATGTATTCTCATTTTCAGAAAGGAGAATTTGAAGCTGCGCGATCGAACTCATCAGCGTTTTATCCAAATAGTGTATATCTTCAGCGCTCTGATCTACAAAAACTGCCTTCCGCCAAAGGGATAAGTCATCCACAATGGCTTTGATATAAATGGTCACCATCCCTAATTTTTCCTCTTCCATCGTATTTAAAGGGGTATTTTTAAGCAGATCGATTAAGATCGTCAGCGTGTATGCCAATGCATTGAATTCAAACAATTGATTCACCACTCTTACATAATCGCTGAACAAAGAAATGACCTCACGATAGGCTTCCTGGTCAATCGTGCCTGAAAAATCGACGGAAGAGAGGGTTTCCCTCTCGATCTCATCCAATTCGTCCAAAACGGCCATATCCATTTCTATTTCCTGCAGATAGTGCAATGCCGAAGTACTTTGCACATCCCCGCGTACTGCATAAGGCTCGCAAACCGAGAGTGCCGATTCAACTGTTTGATTTGTTTCTGATGGAAGAAACTTCTTGGTGTATAACGAAGTATATTCGCGTATCACCCCGCTGAAATTGTGATCGATTAAAAGAGAGATTTCATGCATCGAATGATTGTTTAACATTTTATTTTCAAGCATATACTGAAGAAGCGAATTTTTAAGATTGACGCAAATCATAAAAACATCCTCAAGCGGAATGTTTTTTTTCTCAAAAAATGCTAACAAAACACCAATAACAGGGCAATTTCCGAGTTTATTGACACCTCGAAGGACTCCCAGCGCATAGCCAATCACTTTGATCCCAAAATAGTGTCCAAAAAATTCCGGTGTGATTTTATGACGAGACAAAGTTTCTTGGACATCTGGATGAGCCATCCATCGATTCAATATAGATTCTTCTGCATCTTCAAGATGATTGGCGAAATTGATTAAATAAGAAAAAGTGATCGTATTTTCAGTTGTCATGACTCTGGTTTTTCCTATTGTAAATTTTCAGGAGAAAATAGTTTATTTTCAAAAGGTTTGTCTCGTAAATACGAAAGAATCGTTGCATGATCTTTTGGAGGACTGTAGTAAAAACCTTGTATTAAATCGCATCCGCGTTCTTTTAAAAACTCTAACTGTTCTTTGGTTTCAACCCCTTCGGCCACGACTTCGAGTCTCAGTGAATTTGCCAATCCTATAATCACCTCTGCCAAGGTAGAACCGGTCATCTCAGTTCCGATATCATCAATAAAAGTTTTATCAATTTTAAGCCGTTTAACCGGAAACAGTTTTAAATACTCCAACGAAGAGTATCCTGTCCCAAAATCATCAATCGCAAATTCAACACCAAAGGCTTGAAGCTCTTCACAAATCTGAATAGCCCGATACGGATCATCCATCACCGCACTCTCCGTTACTTCAAGCTCGACAAGATGGGGCGGAAT
>DASUNE010000130.1:0-17048 GCA_036277315.1 Sulfuricurvum sp. | reverse complement strand
GAGGGACTGCCCCTTTAAGCCTAAATTTTCAAAGAGATAGATATACTTTAATGAGTTTTGTATGAGTTAATCGATTAAGACAATAAGGCCAAAGCTATGAGAAAACAGATGTACGGGATTGGCCTTATTGCCCTCATGCTTTCCTTTTTACTCCTTTTCCCTTTTTTAGGGACTTTTTTATCTAACAGTTCCGTCCATGTAACGTCTGAAAATCACGAGATCTCCCCTTTCTTTCTCCAAAACGAACAAGCCCCTGTTGTTTTTGCCTATTTCGGGTATGTCGGCTGTGCGCGCACTTGTACCCCATCCCTGCAAGAGATTGCTTCACTGTACGACGTATTTAAAACCGTTGAACCCAAAACAAAAGTCTATTTTGTCAATCTAAACCCCGATCAACCTGAAAATCTCCCTGATCTTTTTGCAAAAGGGTTCCATCGGGATTTTAACGGGGTGTATGCATCCCAAAAGCAAATCGACACAATGGCGCGAATCTACAATCTCTCCATCACCAGCAACGGCGGTGAGATGGGACACACCTCTGCATTGTTTATGTTTGTCAAACGCCCTTTGGGGTATGTTCTTAAAAATATTTACACCACACACCCTTATTCACTCAAGCACATTCTTACCGACATGCAAAAGGCTCTTAGATGATACGATTGGCGGATATCAACACCAAAAATGAGCTGCTCAAAGAGGATTTTTTAAGTGCCGATCGATACATGCTATGGATCTTGATCGTCCATGCGCTGATCGGGATTTTTGTCACCTCTCGCTATTACGAAACGGTGGAATTGGGCATTTTTGTCAGCGGCATCGTGATGATGAATGTCTTTATCGGCTATTGGCTCTTGCGGGGAACGTTATATTTTCGAATCATTGCCGCACTGGCGATCGTCATCTTCACCGCATTGTATATTCAGCAGCATTTAGGGCGCATCGAAATGCATTTTCATGTTTTTATCGGGTTGGCCATGTTGACCATTTACAAAGATGCCATCCCTCTTTTGACCGCTGCAGCCGCGGTTATCGCCCACCACTTTTTATTTAACTATCTTCAATTTGCCCATTATGAGTTTTTCGGCGACCCTATTATGATCTTCAATTACGGCTGCGGGATCGAATATGTGTTGTTGCACGGAGTGATGGTTGTCGCAGAAACAGGCGTATTGTTTATCATCATCCTAAACTTGCGAAATCAGTTTGTCACCATGATGGATCTGCAAAATAAGATGGCAGCAGCCAATGAGGAGCTTGTTTCACTGAATGAAAATCTCGATGAAATCGTCCAAGAGCGTACAGGACAAATAGCAACAGCGCTGGAAGAGCAAACGGTTCTTGCAGCCGAGCTTGAACACGCCAAAATCGAAGCGGAATCGGCAAACCGTCTGAAATCAGAATTTTTAGCCAACATGAGCCATGAAATACGCACCCCTCTCAATGCGGTCATCGGCTTTTCAGATTTACTGGAAAAAGAGGTTGAGAACCCCAAACATCGAGGATATCTCGAAGCCATTAAAAATGGGGGAAAAAATCTCTTGCTCTTGATCAACGATATTCTTGATCTTTCCAAAATCGAAGCAGGGCACATGAAGCTTGAGTATCATCCCGTTGCCGTTGAGGTATTTACTCGGGAAATCACCTTGTTGTTTACCCAAATGGCTCAAAAAAAAGGGATCGATATTACCCTCAAAATTCAACCCGATGTCCCTGAATACCTTATTCTCGATGAAATCCATGTTCGGCAAATCTTGTTTAATCTCCTCTCCAATGCCCTTAAATTTACCAAACAAGGGGAAGTGACTCTTGAAATAGCACGTCAGGAAAGCACTCAAAACGGGGATGTGACCCTTGTGTTCCGCGTTAAAGATACGGGTATCGGTATTGCTTTGGACGATCAAGAGAAGATTTTTGATTCGTTCATCCAACAACAAGGGCAAGACACCCGTCAATACGGAGGGACAGGACTTGGTCTTGCCATTTGCCAAAAACTGGCCCATCTGATGGGAGGCAGTTTGAGCGTTCAAAGCATCCCATCCCAAGGCTCCGTATTTACGCTGATCATTGAACACGTCGAAGTCAGTGCCCCTATTTTTGCCGAGGAAAATGCCTCATTCGAGGAGAACTTGGTGTTTAAACCTGCAACCATTTTAGTGGTCGACGATGTCGATGAAAATCGATATTTGATCCTCGAAATCCTTAAATCGTACCCGTTTACCCTCATGGAAGCCGCCAATGGAAAAATTGCCGTTGATCTCGTGGCACAAGGGGGGATTGATCTGGTATTGATGGATATCCGTATGCCCGTTATGAACGGATTTGAAGCATTCCATGAGATACGCACCACCCTTGGCCTGAGCGCTCTTCCAGTGATTGCAGTGACCGCATCGGTGATGAAACACGACATGACCATTTTAGAAGAAAAATTTGACCGGGTATTGGAAAAACCGCTCAGTCGTGCAAGCCTAATCGCCACCCTTCACAATTTTCTCCCTTGTGATGTGAACGCTTCCGAAGAGAAAAAAGTCGAAACAATCGTCCTCGATGAAGAAAAAAGACGAAAGTTATCGCTTTTGTTAAAGCGGCTCATCCCTCAGTCTCGAGAATTTCTAAAACAAGGAGACATGCACGCAACCGGGTTATTTGCCGCATCCGTTGTTCAAGAGGCTCTGGATCATGAGTTTGCCCCTTTGCGCGAGTGGGGTGAAAATCTTCGCATCAGTGCCGATGGATTTGAGATCGATCGGGTTGAGTCACAGCTAGGGAGTTTTGAGATTGTAATTAAAAAATGGGGAATTGCATGGGAAAAATGACGGTCATGATCGTGGACGATGAACCACGAAATATTCAAGTAGCATCCAATGTTCTAAAAGAAGTCGAAAACATCCATATTTTGTACGCTACAAGCGGAGAACAAGCCCTTGAACGCTTAAATGAGCATCCGATCGATTTGGTACTGCTGGACATGATGATGCCCGATATGAACGGCCTTGACGTATGTCATACCATGAAAGAAAATCCCAAACTTCAAACCATCCCGATCATTTTTTTGACCGCCAAAACCGATGAAGATACGATTATCCAAGCGTTTGATGCGGGGGCGAGCGATTACATCACCAAACCATTTCTAAGCCGTGAGCTGCAATCGAGAGTGAAAACCCAGTTGAAACTTGCCATGACCCAAAAAGAACTCCAAGACGATTTGACGGAGAATAAAGAGCTGCTTCGCCAATACAAAGACATTGTCGATGCCAGCTCCATCGTCTCCAAAACCGATCTTTTGGGAAAAATCACCTACGTCAACGATAAATTCTGTGAAATGAGCGGTTATACGCGAGAAGAACTGCTAGGTCATCAACACAATATGGTTCGTCATCCCGACGTGGAAAAAGAGGTATTTAAAGATCTCTGGAAAACGATTAAACAAAATAAATCGTGGAACGGAATTGTCAAAAATCGGAAAAAAAATGGAGAGGTATACGTCGTAAGCTCTTATGTTGCTCCCATTGTCGACGCGCAAGGGGTAACGCAAGAGTACATCAGTATCCGTCAAGACATCACCCCCATCGTTTTGCTGACCCAAGAGGTACGAGAGACCCAGCAAGAGCTCTTGCTGATTTTAGGATTTGCCGTGGAGAGCCGTTCAAAAGAGACGGCGATGCATGTGCGCCGTGTTGCCGAGTATGCCAAACTCCTTGCACGGCACAAGGGGCTCAATGCACAGCAGCAAGAGGAAATATGGAGCGTAGCGCCGCTGCACGATGTCGGAAAAGTCGGTATTCCCGATGCTATCTTAAATAAAGCAGGCAAGCTCACGGAAGAAGAGTATGAGATTATGAAAGATCATGCCAAGATTGGATGGGATATTTTAAACACTTCCAAACATGCGCTCATCCAAGCCGCAGCAATCGTTGCCCACGAACATCATGAAAAGTGGGATGGAACCGGCTATCCTCGAGCCCTTGCAGGTGAAAACATCCACATATACGGACGCATTACCTCCATCGCCGATGTCTTTGATGCATTGGGAACCGAACGCGTGTACAAAAAAGCATGGGATAGAGATCAAATTTTAGACTATTTTATTGACCAAAAAGGGAGTCACTTCGACCCATCTTTGGTCGAAATCATCCTCGAAAATGCCGATGATTTTTTTGATATACGCCGCCGATTTAACGATGCGTGAGAAACATTTTTTCCATCTCCGGTGCGCTCATCGGTTTACCGTAAAAATACCCCCCAGATTGAGCCCCTGAGTGTACCAAGTTTGAATTTGCGTCATTAAATATTCATCATGGTTTAATTTTACCACAAATATCACATAGGGTCCTTCTTCATCTCTTGCAGGTAAACCAACTTGTCCAACAACTCTTTCTAAAAAAATATCTAAAACCTCTTGACATTATTACTAATTAGTAGTAATATGCTTTTATCTATTTGGAAAAGGAGAGACAATGAAACGTCCAAAAGGGTATGGAATTCACGAAGACAAAGTGTTGCGTGCGCACATTGAGCTCTCCCGTGCATTTATCAAAATCCGTGCCAAAGAGACCGCATGGATGGAAGCGCAAGGTCTGACACTGCCGCAGTTTGCGATTCTCGAAGCCCTGTACCATTTGGGACCCCTCAATGTCGGTCAAATCACGAAACTGATTTTGAGCACTCCCGGAAACATCACGGTGGTCGTCAAAAATTTGGAAGCCAAAAAGCTCCTTACCGTGACTCTGTCCCAAACGGACCGCCGTGTCAAAATACTTGAGATTACGGCAAAAGGGGCTGAAATTATCCGCTCGATCTTTCCGATCCATGTCAAAAATCTTCAAGGCTGGTACGATGCAGGGCTGGATGAACAAGAGCTTGAAGTGGTCTCAAAACTGCTACGCAAGCTTGAAAAAGCACAGTAAACATTTGTCGATATAGTACTAATTAGTATAAAAAGGTTGGATTATGAAACGAAGACACTTTTTAACGTTGCTTATGGTCATTTTCCCGTTCACCCTATTTGCTCAAACCAAGGAGAAAAAAATGTCACTCATCATTCATCGTGCTGCCCAGCGCGGCGTTGCCGAACACGGTTGGCTTCATAGCCGATTTAGCTTTTCATTCGCACACTATCACAATGCCAAACGGATGGGATTTGGTGCATTGAGGGTCATCAATGACGATATCATCGAAGCCGGGATGGGGTTTGGAATGCATCCTCACAAAGAGATGGAAATCGTCTCGATTGTCACAAAAGGAGCATTGGAACATCGCGACTCGCAAGGCAATCACGGCATCATCAAAGCAGGTGAAATCCAGTATATGAGTGCAGGTTCCGGAGTCTATCATTCGGAACATGCAACGGATAATGAGGATACGGAACTCTTTCAAATATGGATCCAGCCAAACCAAAAAGGGGGATTCCCGTTGTACGATCAGCGTGACTTTAATCACCACGATAAGACCAATCGATGGGTTATCCTTGTTAGCGGTGACGGACGTGAAGATTCCATCACCATTAAACAAGATGCCGCTATCTACTCAGCTGAAGTTGATAAGGGTAAAACACTATCCATCCCTCCGGTCAAAACGGATCACGGGCGATTGATATTTATCATCGAAGGAAAAATAGAAATTAACGGCCATATTCTCGAAGCAAGAGACGAGCTTCAAATCACGCACGAGGAGGAATACACCTTAACAGCGCTTACAGAGTCTAAGGTCTTATTATTTGACGTGCCGATGCACTAACCCAACCAAAATTAAATAAAACATACAAAGGATAAACCATGAAAAAAACACTCTCCGCCGTTTTGGCATTTGGACTATTGAGCACTGCATCCCTTTTTGCAGGAACCTACACCGTCGACACCGAACACTCAAGCGTAGGATTTAAAGTCAAACATATGATGATCTCCGAAGTAAGCGGGAAATTTGACACCTTCAGCGGCTCCATCCATTACGATGAAAAAACAAAAACGATCATAGCACTCAACGGCAAAATCGACGTCAATTCGATCAATACGGCGAATGCAAAACGTGACGGCCATTTAAAATCAGCAGAGTTGTTCGATATCCAAAAATTCCCTGAGATGACCTTCGCACTCGATAAAGTCAAAGGGGATAAAGCATACGGGAAACTCACGATGCACGGCGTTACAAAAAATGTCGTTCTTGAACTTGAAAACAACGGGATCATCAAAGATCCATGGGGAAATCAGCGTCTGGGTCTGGGTCTAAGCGGCAAAATCAACCGCAAAGATTATGGCATTACCTGGAATACAGCCTTAGAAGCAGGCGGCGTTGCAGTGGGTGAAATGGTTAAACTCGATATCCAACTCGAAGGGATTTTGGCAAAGTAAGCCAAAATCGTAAAAGAAAAAAGTCTCTACAATGGAGCGTGTCAAGTACGAAGTTAAATGCTCCAGTTTTTCGTAAATTGTAGTGCAATATGGGGATAAAACTTCATTATTATCCACAACACTCCAATCAATAATTAATATTTACTCACTAATATTGACAATTATATTCTCTTTTAGCTAGTATGGTCTGTAACATACAAATCGGAGTTTATCATGTCATATTGTCCATCATGCGGAAAAGAAATCAGTGAAGGGGCGCAGTTTTGTCCTCATTGTGGTGTAGCACTCTCACACAATAACGGACATAGCCACACAGCATCAGGCCAAGGAGCAGTTCCGTTAGAAATGAATCTTATCAATGCTGCAAAAAGTGTTATTCTTGAGCATTATATTGATTTTAATGGGCGAGCTTCCAAAGCAGAGTATTGGTGGTTCTTTCTCTTCAATTTTTTAGTTGGTATTGCCGCCATGGTCATCGATAAAATCTTATCGACTGATGAGCTCTTCAATGCCCTCGTAACCCTAGCTTTATTCTTACCTGGGTTGGCTGTTTTTGTACGTAGGATGCATGATACTGGACGTAGCGGATGGTGGATCCTGCTTTCATTGACGATTATCGGCATTATTCCTCTGATTATATGGCTTGTTCAAGATGGGGATAAAAATATGAATCAATACGGATCTGTTCCCGCTCTTTAAAAGCTGAACCTATTGAATACAAATTGATTAATAAAAAGAAGGATTTTTAATGAGCGATCAAAGAAAAGGGCCAGATGAGAAGTATTGCACTGAATGCGGATCGGTTATTAGTGCAAAAGCTGAGATTTGTCCAAAGTGTGGCGTTAGACAAATGTCAGCTCCAATCACAATCGATATCACAAAAACCGCGCCCAATGGCAAAAGTCGAATTGCAGCTGCGTTGCTTGCATTTTTTCTAGGTGGGATTGGCGTACATAAATTCTATCTTGGTCAAACAGGCTTCGGTATTTTGTATTTGCTTTTTTGTTGGACATTTATTCCAGCCATCATTGCTTTAGTCGAGTTTATTCTACTCCTTACTATGAGCGATGAAAAATTCAATCAAAAATACGGACAACTATAATTGCCCCTGAAGGGGCATAAAAAATCGCTTTCGCCTTCAAAAGCCTCATTCGAAAGCTCATTTTAACCAAGCAGCCTATAGGCAGTCATCCTCATTAGAAAACAGCATTTGCGCTATAAAACCAAACTAACGCAAGGCGTCATCCATTGCCAATTTTTAAAGTCCAGACGGTATCAAGAACGCTGAGCGCTTTGTACCCCTTAGAGTAGCTGGATATTAAGATATTGAAGAGCTATAAAAAGTCACTTATCTTTCTTTTTATCTTTAGTACCTTTTAATTTTGAGAATACTCCTCCCGCAAACTCATCCACATCAACCATTAATCCGATCCCAAATGCCACAATAACTGCTATGACAACTCCAACGGTATATAAATCCATAATATATCCTTTTATGTCGATCTGAATGTAGTGTAACATATTTTACAAAATTATTATTAATTGTTTTTATTTAATGTTATAAAACTATTCACAAAACGATTGTATCTACTAGCTTATAAGCATCTATCCTCTTTAGAAAATAGCATTTGCGCTATAATTTTTGAGTGGGCAGTGTAGAGGCAGTTGTCTTGGTAAAAATTGGTTTTTTAGTGAGGTCTTTGAGAAAAAGTATTTTTATTTTTGAGCTTTTGAACACGAGCCAATTACTTGGCTGCATACGACCAATTTAGAGCAATATAAGGGGTACGTCCCGCTTGCGGATATCCCCATGAACTCTGATAATTGCTATCGGTAATATTGCGTATTCCCGCGATCATCGTTGCCGTTCCCTTTATGTACGAGAGTTTCATATCTGCTGTTGCAAAAGGGTTGAGATGTTGGGCACTCGTTTGTCCATCATGAAACGTACTCGTACTGCTGTAATTAATCAACGTATCCAGTGCCCAATTCCTATAAGGCTCCCATCGATAGGACAGTGAAGCACGGTGAGGAGGAGTATTATCCAACAGATACCCTTTGTTGTCCTGCGCATCGGTAAAAGCGTATCGTACAATCATGCGATTATAAGGGTTTAGCTCAACATTTGAGGTAAGTTCAATTCCGCGAATGGTCGCTTTATCGATATTGGAATTGGTGCTTGTTATCGTATCGTATGCGATTTTGTCAGTAATGTTGTACCAAAACCCGCCAATGCGTAAAAGGCTTTTTTGAAAGTGCCGTTCCCATGCCATATCCCACGCTAAACTTCGTTCGTGTTTCAGGTTTGTATTGCTATTTTCCCATGGCATAAACGGGAAAAATTGGTTTAACGAGGGGATTTTGACTTTGGAGCCAACCGAAAAGTTGAATGTTGTTTTGGGATCAATAGTGTAAAATGTAGCCACCTGCCATGTTGGTGCAGATAGGGGAGAACGTAATTCATTTTTATTGGGATCTGTAGGGTTTGGCCATTGATACGTTTTAGTCGGAGTAAGCCGTTCGTATCCTAGAGCCAGTGTCCCTTCTAAATCGGACATCAGCTGTGTGGCCAGTGTCGTTGAAAACGATGTCGTTAACGCTTCGTACGTACGTACTGGATCGGAACCGTCATGATGGTTGTGGATATTGTTTTCTGCCAGCGCACGCATTCCCCATCGTGTCGTATCGCTTAGTTGATACTCTCCCAATAACAATCCCCCATAACGGTAATCTTCATACCGAGATTCAGAAAACATGAGCGTCGAATAGCTCTTATCGGTATAGGATAGAAGTGTATCCATGTGCTTATCCCCATAAAGCCTCCCTTTCCATTGCCATCCATTCACACGAGGAGCATCATAAGAGAGATACAAACCGCTGTTGAGAGAGTCAGGGATACGTTCATAATTTAAAAAAGGGGTTGTTGAATCTTGATAGACATACGGAGGTACACCAGTGGTGCTCGTCCCTCTAAAAAAACGGATTGCCACTTCGCCGCTATTATCTAAAACTCTTCCGACTTTCAAATCCGCCAATACACGCTTCGTATCACTGTTGAGCCGTTTTCCACCATCTTCGATTGCCGTAGGTTCAAAATGGTTCGAAAGCTCAAATCCTGAACTATTAAGTGTATCCCCGCTAAAGGTAATATAGGTTTTATCGCGTAATGCACCCACATAAACCCCTACCGAACGCGATAACGGATCAGCCATCGTCTTGATATCTGTTTCAAAAGCACGTGTTGGTTTACGCCCGCTAAGTGTGATTACCCCTCCCATCGGGGCGGTGCCGTGAAGGGTTGTCATTTCACCGCGATTGATGGCAACCGAAGAGAGTGAAGAAAGTCCAACAAATTGTGTATCAACACTGCCGTTTATCGTTTTATATATAGGGATATCATCGATAAGAAACAACGTCGAGTCTTGTGAAAGACCCCGAAAAACGATGCTCTCCTCATTGAAGCCCTTCATCGCTTTGGTCCCAAGCCCCTCGCTTAACAACAAATCGCCAAGGGTCAAAGAACTTGTTGATGGAGCATTGGGATCAAGGGTAAAACTTGCAGGGGTTTGTGAAATCTCCACAGCAGTTACCAAAACAGGTTCCATCTGTAGAACATCTTCACTAGCACCTATGGCAGTAGCCAAACTGAGGGTAAAAAGTATTAATTTTATTTTTTTCTTATCGTTATGCATTTGCTATTTCCACTCGGTTTCTCCCATTGTCTTTCGCCAGATATAAAGCCAAATCTGCACGTTTCACAATACTGGTCAAAGACTCCTCATCAACAAGCATTGCCACACCGTACGAAGCTGTTCTTTGTCCAATATCCGTAAATTTCGTCTCTTGTACATGATCCTTAAGTTTTAGTGCGAGCTTTCTGGCGGTATTTAAATCGGTTTTAGGAAGTACGATCAAAAACTCCTCCCCGCCCCAACGGGCAATGACATCACTGGTTCTAAACAGTTCTCTTAAAAGTTGCGCTATTTCTTTTAGAAAAACATCCCCTATGTTATGTCCATATACATCATTGATGGATTTAAAATAATCTAAATCCATCAAAATGATCGATAAAGGATCATCATGCCGAATCGATTGTTTTTGTTCATACAAAAAAGTCTCTTCCACTTTTACTCTGTTATATAAACCCGTAAGTGGATCGGTCATTGACATCTTTGCAAGAGCCTCTTTTTCAAGCTTAAGTTCATTGTTCTCGATCTCAAGTTCTTGAATTCGTTGTTTCGCATTTTGTTCTAAATTTTCATTTAAAAATACGGGAACATCCGAAACAGAGTACCCCTCGTCTAAAACATTTTTAATGATATCATCGGCTAATTTACTTCGTAATCGTCTCACCAAAGCACGCAAGGCATCCATGCTCATGGTATGATCTTTGTAAACATGCTCTTCTATCAATGCATACGTAACTACGGTCTCTTGATTGTCCAAAAGCAGATTCAATAAATCTCTCTCTTTTTTTGTAAGGGCATCCGAATCATTTTTTAATTTTATACGAGATGAAAGATGTTTTCTGGGTATGTTGAGTTTATCTATTTTGATTCTCAGCTCATCTAAGTGAAAAGGCTTTTTTATATAATCCACACACCCAAGCGCATACGCCTCTTGAAGCGTTTTTAAATCCGCATTGGAGCTTATGATTATAACTTTTGCCAGATTATTTTCATCGTGAATCACACGTAATAAATCCAATCCATTGATATTGGGAACGTTAACATCCATGATGTACAAATCATAGGGATAATCCAAAACGTTCAATACCGCCTTACCATCTAAAAACGATTCGACTTTATTGTTATGGTCAAGTTCTAAAACTTTTTTGATCGCTCTATTGAGTGCCGCATCATCTTCTAGAAGTAAAATTTTCATAGAATTATTTTACACTAATGACATGTCATTGGTATGACATTTGAAGGTATAGAGAAAAGTTGTACCATTCTGGGCATCGGAATGTAATGTAATGGTAATGGAATATTTTTTAGCGATATCACTCACAATACTCAAGCCCAATCCATGACCGCCAACCACACTGTTTTCTCTAAAATATTTATCAAAAATATGCTTCGTATCTTTGATAGGATTTCCAATGTTATAAAAAGACAAACGATCATTTTCCAGCACAACCGCAATGGTGCTGTTTACCTGAGCGTACTTAATCGCGTTTGAGAGGTTGTTATCGATCAGTCGAATAAGCTCCACCAAAGACATTTGCACGATAATATCGCTGTTTACCGTTATTGCTATCGCTTTAGTATTTGATTTCGCAATCGTTTTAAAATATTCTGCCCTCTCTAAAACAACTTTTGAGAGAGAAATTGTTTCGACGGGATACTTTAACTGATCTCCGGTCATTGAAAAGCTCATATCATCGTAGGATGTTTTCAAAATTTTGATGGCACTGTCGATCTCTTGAGAGTATTCATCTTTGCCGAACTCCAACTCTCTGAGCTCATTATTGAGGGTAATAACGCTCAGTGGGGTTTTAATCTCATGCATAGAACTTTGCACAAATCGGTCTTGCTCGGTAAGCTTGATCTCTTTTCCCCGTATTCGCGCGCTGATAATGATTGCAACCGTCCCCAACAGGGTAATCAAAAACATAACAATATTGAGATTTCGAATTTTGCTTTCTAAAACACTCTCATCCAATAAAATCGAGTAAACGATATTTGTATTATCAAGGATGGGGCTCGTAGAAGAGAGATATAAGGCTTTATAGGGTTTTGAATCTTTTGTAAAACTATTAATTGTTAGCGATGTGTTATGGAGTTTATTATTAACTTTAGTACCCTCGTCAATACGGGCTAAAATCTCTTTTAAATCAGGTTTGTAGGATGGGTAATCTTTTAAAATGATATCAGTCATAATTCCTGTATCCACTATGATGTAGGCTTTTGCTTCTTTAAGATTTGGATATTGACCGATTATTTGTTGAATCTTCAGCAGTTTATTCCTGCTATCGTTGTAAGTGTAACTTATTTGCAAAACACCTATTTTTTCATGAGCGTCGTTCAATAAATACGAATCGGTATAACTCATAAACCGTTTAGACGATTTTTCAAATAAAGGGGTGCAAATGCCTGTAATATTACGCGCATAATGCTCATCAAATGATCTCTTGGCAAAACTAAGGTCAAATCCAATATCCGATTTGAAGGTTGTGTTTCTAATTACGAGATTCTTATCGGTTATGTAAATATTGTAGGGGCTCTCTTTCTCTCCATCATTTATTTTTTGATAAATATCTTCAAGCTTTATATTTAGAGGTTCAGACTTCTGCAAGTTTATATACTGAATAACGACTTGATGTTTTTGAATCAACCCCTCTTTTTGCGTGCTGTACTGATATAAGAGCTTAGACAACAGATCGCTTGTCTCACTTTTGATCTTATAAAAAAGGATCTCTGTCTCTTTCTCATGATTGTTCACGATATTTTCACGAAGAAGTATATACCCCGCACAACTGATCAGTAAAAACAATATGGTAATAATAACAATGAAGGATGAGTTTTTAAAATCTTTTAAATTGATAGGATGCCTTTTGTGAGCTTGTTTTGAGATTTTAACATTTATTATCAAAAAATTCCAAAATGTCATGGCATTGACATTTGAGTTGCGTATAATCTCATAAAACACTAATGTTAATCCAACACTTCAATGCTCTCAAAAATGTTACTATATCGAACCTTTGCTACCCATCCTTCCAAGAAATAAACTTTTTCTCAAAAAACCTCATTCGAAACCTCACCTTAACCAAGCAGCCTATAGGCAGTCATCCTCGTTAGAAAACAGCATTTTCGCTATAATTCATCCTAATTAAACCAAACTAACTCAAGGCGTCATATATTGCCGATTTTTAAAGTCCATACCCCTTACACACCCGCCGGTGATCAGCCCGTTGCTATCGAAGCGCTCAGCGGCGGTATCAAAAAAGGGGAACGTTACATTACCCTAGAAGGTGTCACGGGCAGCGGAAAAACGTACACGATGGCGAAGGTCATCGAGAGCGTACAGCTGCCGACGATCATCATGACCCATAATAAAACCTTGGCGGCACAGCTGTACAGTGAGTTTCGAAGTTTCTTTCCTGATAATCATGTTGAGTATTTTGTGAGTTACTACGATTATTATCAGCCGGAGGCGTACATCCCCCGTCAAGATCTCTTTATCGAAAAGGACAGCTCCATCAATGACGAGCTTGAACGGTTGCGCCTATCCGCCTCTGCGAATCTCCTCAGCTACGATGATGTCATCGTAGTAGCCTCCGTCTCTGCCAACTATGGGCTTGGTGATCCGGAAGAGTATGAGAAAATGGTACAGATTATCGCTCTTGGCGATGAAATCAATCAAAAAAAGCTCCTCCTTCGTCTCGTTGAGATGGGATATTCTCGCAACGATGCCTATTTTGACGGGGGGGATTTTAGGGTCAATGGGGAAGTGGTCGATGTTTATCCCCCCTATTGGCAAGATCAAGCGATACGTATCGAATTTTTCGGGGATGAAGTGGAACGAATCACTTTTTTTGAACCTCTGAGCAACACGATGACCGAGAAACAAGAGACGGTCACCATCTACGCCACCAGCCAGTTTGCCGTGGGGCAGGAGAAACTCTCCCGTGCCATTAAACGGATCGAAGATGAACTGGGTGAGCGACTCCAAGAACTCGAAGCCCAAGGAAAGATGCTGGAGGCACAACGCCTACGCCAACGATGCGAGTTCGATCTCGAGATGCTTCAAGCTACCGGGATGTGCAAGGGAATCGAAAACTATTCGAGGCTGCTGACCGATAAAAAGGCGGGAGAAGCTCCTTATACCCTGCTGGATTATTTCACCCTCCATCATGACAAATTTCTCATCATCGTCGATGAATCGCATGTGAGTCTGCCGCAGTTTCGGGGGATGTTTGCTGCGGATCGAAGCCGAAAAGAAGTCCTCGTCGATTATGGATTTCGTCTTCCAAGTGCGCTGGACAACCGTCCTCTGATGATCGATGAGTATCTCGAAAAATCTCCCCACTATCTCTTTGTCTCTGCTACTCCATCGGCGCAAGAACTGGAACTCAGCTCCACCGTAGCGCACCAGATCATCCGTCCTACAGGTCTGCTTGACCCCCCAATTATTATCAAACCTTCAACTAATCAAGTCGAAGATTTGCACGATGAGATCAAAAAAACAGTAGCGTTGGGCGATCGGGTCCTCGTGACGGTCCTTACCAAAAAAATGGCGGAGGCTCTGACGAAATATCTTGCTGATTTGGGGATCAAAGTGCAATACATGCACTCCGAAATCGACACTATTGAGCGCAATCAAATCATTCGCGGACTTCGTGTGGGGGATTTTGATGTTCTTATCGGAATCAATCTACTCCGAGAGGGTCTGGACTTGCCGGAAGTGAGTCTGGTGGCGATTTTGGATGCGGACAAAGAGGGCTTTTTGCGCTCTGAAACGGCCCTCATCCAAACCATCGGACGAGCAGCGCGAAATGAACATGGACGTGTCATCCTCTATGCTCAGAAAATTACGGGATCAATGGAACGCGCCATCAAAAAAACCAACGACCGACGCGCTATCCAAGAAGCGCACAATCTTCTTCATGGCATTGTTCCCACCACCACAAAACGTTCGCTCGATGAAAACCTCAAGCTTGAAGACGTAGGAGATCTCTATAACCGTTCCAAAAAAGCCAAAACACTTCCTGCGGCTGAGCGTAAAAAACTCGTAGATGAACTCAGTCTCAAAATGAAAGAGGCAGCCAAAAAACTCGAGTTCGAAGAGGCCGCACGATTGCGGGATGAAATCGCTAAAATAAGGAAATTATAACCATGGATGACATGCTCAAAAACCTCGAAACATCTGGCTATATCATTTTATTTCTCTACTCATTGGGTGGCGGCTTGGTCGCGCTCATTGGTGCAGGAGTATTAAGTTTTATGGGGAAAATGGACTTAACCCTCTCCATTACCATCGCCTTCATCGCCAACTTCATCGGCGATGGCTTGCTCTTTTATATGGCTCGCTATCATAAGCGTGAGATGATGGAGTATTTGAGTAAGCACAAACGCAAGCTCGCTTTTTCCCATCTCTTGCTCAAACGTCGCGGAGCGTTGATTATTGTTGTCAAAAAATTTATTTACGGGCTTAAGACCCTTATCCCGCTGGCGGTTGGTTTGACCAAATACGATTTTTGGAAGTTTAGTCTCTATAATGCGATTGGGGCACTCATCTGGGCGATCATCGTTGGCGGAGGAAGTTTTCTTTTTGGCGGAGCGATTATCGAAGGGTTCAAAATGGTCTCGGATAAACCCTATCTTGCCCCTGCGACTTTGGTCATCGTCGGCGGAACCGTCTGGTTTTATCTCACACAAGCAACGAAAAGACGGTAATTAAAATACCAACTTTTCTTCGGTCGTAGGGACTCCCTGTTGTGTCACATCCGGCGTTTGTGACACATCGGTAAATGCTTCGGTTGTATTCGAATCGGTTGTTGCACTCTCCACATAAACCCCTGCAGGGCGGTCAAAATAACGTTTTGTATTGGGATAAATGCGGAACAGATCTTCGTAGTAATAGCGAAATACCTGGCCCGCAGCACGTCCGCCTGTCTCACTTCGACGCATAGGGGTGTTGTTATCGTGCCCAAACCACACTACGGTCTCAACGGTTGGAGAGTAGCCTATAAACCACGCATCAATATTTTTGTTGGTCGTACCTGTTTTACCGGCAATCTCTACACCGGGGACACGAGCAGCTGTCCCTGTACCAAAGGCCACAACATCCTGCATTATCGAGGTCATAAGATACGTTTGTTCTCGTGTGTTGACTTGCTGTCGCTTATTTTCATAGCGAAAAGTTTCCCCTTTGGGAGTGATGACTTGACGGATCAAAATAGGATTTGTCTGAATCCCTCCCGTTGCAAACATCGTGTAATATTTTGCCAAATCATGCGGGGAAATCATCATCGTTCCCAACGCAATGGATAGGTCAGGCGGAAAATTTTCAACGATTCCATAACGGCGCAACCCTTCAACCACTTTTTGAAATCCCATATCACTGACCATATTAATCGTTGCAAGGTTGCGAGAATAGGTCAGTGCATTACGGATCGTCACCATCCCTTTGTACTCATCTTTGTAGTTTTTTGGCTTCCACGTTTTCTCTTCGCCGCTCTCACCCGTATAACTATAGGTACGAGCAATGTCTGGGACCAAAGAAGCGGGCGACATTCCGCTGTCCAATGCTACTTGATAAATAAAGGGTTTAAATGCGGAACCAGGTTGTCGTTTTGCCTGCGTTACACGGTTAAACGAGCTTACCGAATAATCATATCCCCCGACCATTGCCAACACTTCTCCCGTATTGGGGTCCATACTCATCAACGCGCCATTAAGCTGCGACTGCATATTGGTATCGAGTTCCCCTGCCTCTTCTGCACGTTTTAAAATCTCATTGCGTCCCGATTGAAGCGCCTTATATCCCGCTTCCTGAAGCCTCATATCGATGGTCGTATAAATCTTGTATCCGCCGCTGCGAATATCCGGGAACGCATCACCAAGCTGACGCATGACCTCATCGATGACATAAGGACCCGAATTTTTGCTCAAGGTATCATTGTAGACTTTCGGACGCTCCAGCGTTGCTTTGTCGTAGGTATCCTGGTCAATCCATCCCAGTTCCAACATCCGCTCGATA
>DASUNE010000129.1:0-3754 GCA_036277315.1 Sulfuricurvum sp. | reverse complement strand
CCGAAGGTCAACAGAGCTCCTTTCCCATTTTGGAGGGGGTGAACGTCTCGTCAATGAAGTTTTTATAGATCGGAAAATATTTTTGAATGGAATAATCATAGCTTTTTGTTGTCGAGTGATCTGACATCGATTTATAGAGCTCTTGTGAGGATAGGAGCTGTCGGAGTGCATCGAGCCAGTCCGCCGTATCGGACGCCAAAAAACCGTTTATCCCATGTTCGACGATATGGTTGTTTTCGCCGATGGGCGAAGCGATCATGGGTAATCCTGCCGCTTGGTACTGGATGAGTTTGAATCCTGATTTCCCCTGACTGAAGGGGTCATCGGTTAATGGCATAATCCCTACATGCGACTGCTTTAGAAAAAAGGGTTCTGTCTCGCTGGACCAGTCAAAAAACTTCATCGATACCCCTTCTATGCGTCGCAATTCAAGCGCTTTAGAAGCGACGATAATCAAATCGAAATCAAAATTTTCAGCGAGTTTTTGGAAGGTCAGCGCAAAGGCTTCGATATAGCGATAGGTGATCGGACTGCCAATCCATACCAACGTGAAACGGTCGAACTTTTGTAGAGAGGAGGTAGCTTTATACGGTTCTAGATTGACGACAGTCGGAATTTTAATGACATTAGGATTGAGTTTTTTGACATAGTGTTCAAGATAATCGTTTCCTACGATAACCCCTGCGGCATGTTTGACAAGGGAGTCATATTTTTGCTCCAGAAGAAATTTTTCACGGTAATCTTCCCATACGTTATCATCAAAATCAAGAATATAGCGTTTTCGGCATAGAAACAAGCGCTCAAATCCATACGGCATAAAGGGAAAAAGTTCCCGTTCAATGATTAAATGGTCTGAAGAACGCAAAACGGCAAACAGCCTTGCACAATACGATAAAAAAATACGAATTTTATTTTTTGGTTTTTTGGCGAAAAGGTCAGAGAGATAACGGATATCCATGAACGATTGCAGTTCGATATTATAGTCCAATTCACTAAGGCGAAAGGCAAACATAAAACTGCGATATCGACTGGTAGCGCCTTGTGTCGGGTATTTTGTGAAAAAGGAGAGATGGATCATGACGAAAATTTCCATAATTTGCGTTGGATGTCAGCGCCAAAGTATGCCAAGAAAAGCCCCATCACTTGATATAAAAATGGCTTACCTTCATTAAAATAGCGAAAATAGCGAAGGTGGAATATAAATGAGCGAAAACAAAATTTTTTGGTAAAAAAATCGTTGTAATATTCAATAAGATGTGTCATAAATTGCTTTTCGTGTACTGAAAAAAAAGGGATATCTAAAAGCTCTTGTAAAAATTGGACTGTTTTCTTAAAGGCTTTTTCTCGGGTTTCAAAGGGATGGATACGTCTAGAGTCTGCCGCACCGATTTGATTATGAGCGTGTTGCCGATAGCGAATTAATGCTTGATCATAATAAACAATTCCTTCATGCTTGTACGCGCATAATGCGAGCCACCAATCATGAACAAAGATACCTTCAGGAAAAGGGAGTGCATACTTAAGCAGTTTACGAGAAAATAACGAAGTACATCCTGTGACGTTATTCCCTAATAAATAAGAAAAAATATCTTTATACAGTATCTTATGGGAGTAGTGTGAATAAGAGGAAGCGAATATAACTTCAGTCGCATCGATTAAGATGGCATCCGAATGGATAAGTGAAGCACTACCTATATGTCTAATCAGGGATTCAATCTTCTCTTTTTCCCAAATATCATCCTGATCGGAAAGAGCAATGTACTCTCCACTGCACAAAGAGAGGGCTTTTTCAAAATTTTTGACTAACCCTAATGTGGTTTCGTTGAAAAAAAGTTGGATACGTTGATCATTTTGCGCGTAATAGTTGAGTATGTCACGGGTTGAATCCGTTGAATTATCATCACAGATGATAATTTCCAAATTAATATATGATTGAGCTAGTATGGAATCAAGCTGTTGAGATAAAAACATTTCACCGTTGTAGGTAGCCAGAGCAATAGAAACTAGAGGAAATTTCATGGATTATTTTCTAACTACCATTAAAAATTGATAAATCAAAAAGTCGTGAGCTAATCCAAAGGTGAATTTATTGAGCCAATATCGTTTGCTATTGATCGTTTCTTGATCAAATTGAGAAGTAATTGTTTCAATGGTTAAGCCTGCGTTTTCAAAGAGATCGATTATATTTTTTTTACAAAAAAATCGCAAATGGGTTTGATCTAAAATCCCCGTTTCTTCGTAATGAAAATCCCCTCTCCAAACAATAGATTGTAAAACTTTATAATAACGAATATTGGGAATACTGACTAAAAATCGACCTTTTGGAGAAAGGAGAGGGGCTATCTTTTTTAAGGTAGACCATGGATCAACAAGATGTTCAAGTACATCACCCAGTAAGATGAGATCAAAAGAGTCATGAATCGAGGAAGGAAACGTCATGGTTTCAATATTTTCAGACATAAAATGGTCTATCGTATCGTAATGATTGTTTTTTGATGGGAATAGTTCAATACCTGTTGTCGTTTTTGCGATACCTAATTGTTTTAATTTATAGAGTGTTGCCCCATTCCCGCAACCAATTTCAAGAACATTGCATTTTTCAAATGACGAAGGTATGAGGTTAATAAGATCGGTTCGAGCATTGGAAAAATAAGTACTATTCTTGTCTTGATACATTAGGTTTGATCACTTTTTTATAAATTGACGAAAAAATTATTGTATTTTTAGGCGACCGTTTTGAAATGCATACACTCGTTCACACCCCTCTATCGTAGTGAGCCGATGCGCGATCACAATCAGTGTTTTATTTTCACATATTTTATAGATTTCTTCCATAATTTTGGCTTCGGTTTCGATATCGAGGGCACTGGTGGCTTCATCGAGGACGAGAAGCTCAGGGTCATTATAGAGGGCCCGTGCGATTGCGATACGCTGGCGCTGGCCTCCGCTGAGCTTGATGCCGCCGTCCCCCACGAAAGTATTGATTCCATGATGATGCATTTCTAAAAAGTCTAAAATATTGGCTTGGTGTAAAACGTGTCTGATTTTTTCGTCGTCAATAGGTCCCCCGAAAGCGACATTCTGGGCGACGGTGCCGTCAAAAAGAGTGATACTTTGCGGGATATACCCTATTTTGCTGCGCCACGCTTTGATGTTGCTCTCATCCAGAAGAACTCCGTCAATGGTAATGGTGCCGGATTTTGGACGGTAAAGGCCTATGATCAGATCGATCAGCGTCGATTTTCCGCTGCCGCTTTCGCCGATAAATGCAATTTTTCCCCCTTTGAAGATAGAGAGAGAGAGATCAGACAGAATGGGATGGGCATCGTCATATTCAAAAGAAAGATGATGCAATTGAATAGAGTCGTTGAACGTTATGGGGTTATCTCCGAAATTTTCGGGATCGTACATCAAATCGTTGTGGATGATATCGAGAGCACTTTTATGAAAAAGGATCTGGTTGTAGCCAGCCAGGATTCGATTTGCCGAGGGCATCAGGCGATACAGCCCCAGTATAAACATGGAGATAAGTGCCATGGCCCCCGAAATATCGTTTTGGTATTTATAAATGAGATAGATGACGATAAAAATGATAATCCCAAATCCTATGGCTTCCAAAAAAAGGCGCGGAAAATGGGTTAGCGTTTCATTTCGGATATTGGCCTGTGCATAGCCTGAACTTGCACGATCAAATTCTTTAAGAATCGATTCGGCATTGGAGGTGAGTTTCATCATTTTAAAATTACCCAGGCTG
>DASUNE010000128.1:0-2206 GCA_036277315.1 Sulfuricurvum sp. | reverse complement strand
AAGCCGAAACATCAGAATGGAAATATGAAAGAGTATGGTATTGGAGCGCAGATCCTTAAAATCTTGGCTAATCCTGTGAGTCATCCTACTGAATTGGTTATGCCTGGACATATTTTTCCGTTGATTGCAAAAGAGGGGGGAACGCTGGTTCGTATCGGACATACGGAAGGGTCCGTTGATCTGTGCCGTTTGTTCGGTTTAGCGGAATCGGCTGTTATTTGTGAAATCATGAAAGAAGACGGCTCGATGGCCCGACGTGATGATTTGGATATCTTTGCGCAAAAACATTCCCTTAAAACGGTTTATATTTCGGATATTGTCGAATACCGTCTTGCGAATGAAATATTGGTCAAAGCGATTTCCGAAGAAGAAATCGAATTTTTTGGTGTTCATGTCAAAAAATATTCTTTTGAGGATCATCAAGGCGATCAGCATACGGCTGTCGTTTTTTACAAAGCAGGTGAAACAGCAAATGTGAGAGTCCACAATGTCATACCGGATATTGACCTTTTACTGAATCAAAGCCGTTATACACAGCTGATTGATTCAATACATTATTTGAAGCAAAACAGTGGAGTATTATTGTTTATCAATAAGCCGAAACATCAGAATGGAAATATGAAAGAGTATGGTATTGGAGCGCAGATCCTTAAAATCTTGGGTGTACGGCATATGCGGCTTATTGCGGATTCTAAAAATGTTGAATTTGCAGCTTTGAGCGGATTTGGATTGGATGTTATCGAAGTGATCAACCCTTGTGAAGGGATAGAGTAGATATAAAGTACAAAAGAATAGTTTTGTACTTTACTCTAATGCACGTACTGCTTAATCACGATTAGTTTTTCATGGCCTTGATGAACGATTCATAGATATTTTCAAGCTTAAGATCCTGTTCAAGGATCTCTGTGTTGTCTTGCACCATATAGTGTTCTAAAACAGCAACGCGTTTGAGAAGATACTCAAACATCTCTTTGTTGATGTCTGGGAGTTTATTGTGGCTGAATGGATCTTTGTCCCGTCCTTTTTGGATGACGTGAGCCGGTATTCCGATGGCGGTACTGTTTTCAGGAACATTGCGAACAACGACCGAATTTGCCCCGACTTTTGAGTTTTCACCAATGGTGATATTGCCTAAAATTTTTGCCCCTGCGCCAATAACGACATTGCGTTTGATCGTAGGATGGCGTTTGCCGGCCGTTAAGCTGACTCCTCCGAGGGTGACGCCTTGATAAATGAGGACATCATCTTCGATAATTGCTGTCTGACCGATAACAACACCCGTTCCATGATCGATAAACACCCGTCGCCCGATCGTAGCACCCGGATGGATGTCTATGTGGGTAATGATCTGATTGATCCCCATGATAAGACGGGAGAGGGCTTTGAAATTATTGCGGTAGAGGCGATTGGCTATACGGTACCAAAAAATAGCCCATACTCCCGGGTAATTAAAGAGAAGTTCTACACGAGAACTGATCGCAGGATCATTTTTGTAAACATTTGAAAAATCTTCACTAATTTCAGAAAAAAGTCCCAATCAAAATCCTTATCGAGTTGTGCGTAAATAGCCGTTTTGGTAGAGGTACATTTCGAGCTTTTGAAGTGTATCGGTTTTTTCTTCTTCTGCCATAAATTCACTCGTTGCCAATTTATTTTTAAGGTTCGTTAGAAGTTTGGAACTGTCATAGCCTATATCTTCAAGGATATTGAGAATATTGTCCGATTCGGTGAAGTTTTCGATCTCATACCCTGTATCGTTGATGAGAATGGTACACTCACTGGGGTGGGTAAAGAGATTGTGGTTCATCCCTAACGTCTCTTGATAAGCGCCGACATTGAAAAAAGCCAGAAAATATTCTTCTTCATCCAAATCAATATCATGGAGATACAGGGGCGTTTCGGGTTTAAACTTGATCTCTCCATCACTGTCGCACGTTATGTCCCAAAGACTCGCTGCACGGATAGCCGGAACATCGAGACGGTCTAATGGCATGATAGGAAAAGGCTGCTGCAATCCCCAATAATCGGGAATACTTTGAAAGATGGAACTGTTAATAAGGTAGCGTTCTTGAAGCTTGACTTGTAACCGTTCGATCTCAGGCACTAGATTGTCTTGGGAAAGATAGAGAGATTTTTTGATGATCTGATGCACCAAAATCTCTGCATTGGATCGGTCCAAGAGGTCGATGTGTCCAAGATTAAACAA
>DASUNE010000127.1:0-3205 GCA_036277315.1 Sulfuricurvum sp. | reverse complement strand
AAAATTGAGCGCGGCCGTTTGGTTGATGCGATGCAAGACAGCTATCCGTACATGCACGGTAAAAAATTCGCTATCTGGGGTGATCCTGATTTCCTTCTAGGTCTCGTTTCATTCTTGTTAGAGATGGGTGCTGAACCGACTCACGTACTTTGCCACAATGCACCAAACGGTTGGGAAGATGAGATGAGAGCATTGCTTGACACATCTCCTGCAAAAGAGAGTTTGAATGTATGGGCGGGTAAAGATTTGTGGCATATGCGTTCACTCTTGTTTACTGAGCCAGTCGATTTCATGATCGGTAACAGCTACGGTAAAGAGTTGATGCGCGACACAGGTACTCCGTTGATTTACATCGGATTCCCTATCTTCGACCGTCATCACCTACACCGCTACTCTATCAGCGGATACGACGGTGCGTTGAATCTTTTGACTTGGATCACGAACAAAGTTCTTGACCAGTTGGATGAAGATACCAAAGGTATCGCAACGACTGACTACTTCTTCGACCTTATCCGCTAAGGTTTCCTTCTCCCATTTTGGGAGATACCTACACAAAAAGATTCCACAATGTCTATTCAAGATCAAATAAAAGCCGAATTACTTCAAGAAGCGTATGCGAATATCGATCGTATTTACGACTCAATCGATCAACATTTTTTCCTCGATGAGACACGTCGTGACAACGTCATAAAACACCTCAATATCCTCAAAGACGAACTTTATTTCGTTTTTCAAACCACACCGCTCTCCTAGAACATCATATGCATTTATTTTTCATATCACTATCGGAGAAACATTATGGAACATCACGTAGTCATCGAAAAACTGTGCAGTTGTGCTAAAAAAGAGGGATTGTCACAAATCGCTACTTACGATGCTAAAGCCGAAGCTTTCGAAGCGGCTGAAACTCAATTGCTTTACATGAATGGAAATTTTTGCGGTAAGCACGCATTTCAACTCGTAGAGGTAGACGACAATTTTGTTATCGGTATGGTCGGCGGCGGCTGTGGCTGCAAGTAAAAGGGGAGATTATGGATCATCATGTTGTTGTTGAAAAACTATGCGCCTGCGCAAGACGAAAACAAATGCCTCAAATCAAGACCTTGGATGACAAAGAAAACGCGATGCGTATAGCGCGGGCGTGGGCACAGGAGATGAATGAAAGCTTCTGCGGACAGCATTCATTTACGGCTATTGAAGTGGATGACAACTATGTGATTGCAGTGGGAGAGGGGAGTTATTGATTTCCCTCTCATTGTGCAAATTTTAAACACATTAAGAGCTACTTATCCATTATAATCATTGCATGGAAAATTTACTGCTATCAATCTTTTTAACGGTTTCGATTGCGACAGTTTTGAACATCATCCTCAAAAAATTCGGTATATCGCATATCATAGGTTACATTGCAACGGGAACCATTATCAGTACTCTTTTTGGGTTTAATGGATTCAAAAACGATTCACTGGATTTAATCGGAGAGTTTGGGATTGTCTTTTTGATGTTTACCATCGGACTTGAACTGAGTTTAGAGAAAATCAAAAAGATGAAAGAGATTCTCCTCACAAATGGTCTGCTGCAAGTTATGTTCAGTGTCGTCGTGATTTTTATTCTCTCTTATACTCTTTTTGGGCTCAATTTCAATACATCCCTCATCATCTCTTTGGCTTTTTCCCTCTCATCCACGGCCATTGTGCTAACCTACCTAAAAGAGTCCAAAGATATCCACACCCCATACGGGCAAAAATCGATGGGAATTTTGATTTTTCAAGACCTTGCGGTCATCCCGATTTTACTGCTGATTACTTTTTTATCCAACGACACACTCTCTCTTGGTGAAGTTCTTGTTAAAACTGTCCTTTCAGCCGTGTTTGTTGTGGTGTTTATGTTTACATTGGGCGAAAAGATTGTCAATGCACTGTTGCAGTTTTCCGCAAAAACAGAGTTGGAAGAACTCTTCTTAGGCTCTGTCTTCTCCATTCTTATCGGTGCTTCGCTTCTTGCGCACAGTATGGGATTTACCTATTCTTTGGGAGCATTTATTGCAGGGATGATTATCGCTGATACACGTTATAACGTCAAAGTAGAATCCGACATCGCAAGCTACAAAGATCTGCTCCTAGGTGCCTTTTTCTTTGGTGTCGGAAGTAAAATTGATATATTCTATTTTCTTGAAAACATTCATATCATCACCTTTGTCTTTATTTTTGCCATGCTCTTCAAAGCGGTTGTAATTTACGCCATTATACGACGTAATTCAGACAAAAATACGTCTGCAAAGACGGCGTTGTCATTGGCACAAATCGGTGAATTTTCCTTTGCTATCTTTACTCTTGCAGGTTCAGAAAACCTTATTGCCAAAGAGATAGAGAGTTTTTTGATACTTGTGAGTGTGATTTCTATGATTCTCACCCCGTTTATTATCGGTAATATCTATAAGCTCTCTTCCTATTTTGAAAAAGAGTTTTATGAGTCGGACGTCATCACCCCAATCGAGCGTAAAGATCATATTATCGTTGCCGGATTTGCAATGCTAGGCAAGATTGTTGCTGCCTCCTTGCAAGCAAGAGGGGCAAATTTTATCATTATCTCCGATAACTTAAAACACGTTTTACATGCCAGAAAACTCGGCTACATGGCTTATTTTGGACACTTAAACAAACTCCCCGTTTTGGAGTCACTGATGGTCAAAGAGGCAAAAGCAATCATTATCACCATGAGCAGTGAACAAAACAGACGATTGATCAGTGAAGCAGTATTGGGATATGATCATGAGGCCAATATTATTGTAAAAATCGACAGTGCCGAAGAGCGAAAAAGCATGAGAGACCTGCCAGAATTGGAATTTGTCGATGCAAGTTTTGAAGTTGCAGATCTGCTGGTTAAACATGCATTAAATCCATAATAAAAAGCACGGGGAAAATTATTTTTTTTCTCCCAATGCTGTTCCTAAGTATCCTAATGTTCCCACAGCACCAGCGAGGCTTTGCTGCCAATCTGATGGCATGAAGACGACTTTTGAGTTACCCGATTCAGAAAGGTTTTGAACACTTTCGATATAGCGCTGTGCGAGTAGATAATGGGGTGCTGTTTCGCCGGCTGCAAACCCCTGGGCAACAATCATCATCGCTTTGCGATCTCCGTCTGCGAGTTCTGCTTTCGCCTGAGCATCGAGTTTGGAAGCTTCCAGCCGTCCCTGCGCTTC
>DASUNE010000126.1:0-20314 GCA_036277315.1 Sulfuricurvum sp. | reverse complement strand
GGAATTTGTGATATTTTTGTAATTTTCGGAGTTATCTGGGAAGAAACGTAACACTTTAAACGCTTAAAGTGTTAGGAGTTTAAAGTATTTTAGCGAGCGATTAACGTCAGAAATTCATTAAAGATATAACGGCTTTCTTTTGGCCCCGGACTCGCTTCTGGGTGATGCTGTACTGAAAATACCGGAGCATCTTTATATCGAAGCCCTTCGATCGTGTTATCAAATAGATTGATATGCGTCACTTCGGCAATCTCGCGTACCGATTCGGGGACATTGTAGTTATGATTTTGTGCAGTTATCTCAACCATTCCCGTTTTGATATTTTTGACCGGATGATTTCCGCCATGGTGACCGAATTTGAGTTTATGCGTATCGTAACCGTGGGCAATACTCAACAGCTGATGTCCAAGACAAATACCAAACAAGGGAATACGACGCGCAATGAGCTTCTTGATCTCTTCTTGCTCACGCTTTAGGACCAACGGATCGCCCGGTCCGTTTGAAAGAAATACGCCATCAATCTCTTTGTTGTCATAACGGGCAATCAAATCATCACCGCTGAAGCTGTTTGGCAATACTTCTACTTCCAGACCGGCTTGCGTCAATTCATTAAGGATATTACGCTTCACGCCAAAATCAATCGCAACGATACGTGCTTTTGCCGGAGGTGCCTCGTTATAGCGAAAGCTAAAAGGATCGTATACTCCCGTTGTATGCTTATAAGCGATTTTAGTGCTCACTTCTTCGATGTAATTGACCTCTTCGATACGAGGCGCCGCTTCAAGCAGAGCTTTTAACTCTTCTTTATCGCTCACTTTCGTGGAAGCAATCATCATCATCGCCCCTTGCGTACGGAGCATTTTAGTCAAATAACGGGTATCAATATCGCAAATACCGATAACCCCATGTTTTTCCAAAAAGGTATGGAGTGCTTCCTGGGCTCTAAAAGAGGAATGGTCACGTTGATACTGACGAACGATTACCCCTTTACAGTGAGCAGCAATACTCTCCATATCCTCATTATTTACCCCAACATTACCGATTTCGGGCATTGTGAATGTGATGAATTGTCCGGCATACGAAGGGTCGGAAATAATCTCTTGATAGCCCGTAAGAGATGTATTAAATACGATTTCACCGACACTCGTAGTATCTGCACCAAAACTTTTTGCGCTTAAATAAGTACCGTTTTCGAGATAAATCCACACATCACGCATTACGCCATACCTCTTCGTGTTAGTTCATCTTTGTACAATTTTTCATACAAAATTTCGTATTCATCCGTTCCCGGAATCATACGACGCTTATAACTTTTAATCTTCTCATAAACCGCATTTTCAATTTCACTGGTATCGGCGATAAAAGTTGTCATTGCATCATAAATGATATTTTTAATACGATTTTCACTCACATCGTAATGAATCAAATCTTCTTCATACAACTGATCAAGAATCTGATGCGCAATATCGGAATAACGGTCTTCATACGATAAAATCACCCCAAACTCAGGTGCTAATTTTTTCTTGATCATAAAAAAGAGTTGTCGCTCATCGGCAAGATAATAATCAATCTGCTCTTCATTCGCATTGACAATCTCTTTGACTTTTTCCTCTAGTGCCATCTCTTTTTTGATATTCTCTGTGAGTATTTTTTCAGCCTCTTGTGCAGTGGCTTCCAAGCCATGCGTCATAGTCACCAATCCGCTGCGATTAAGATCAACGGCGATACGACTCGAAATATGGGGGATATGCGAGAGTGAAACTTTCATGAATTGCCCTAGTGTACTTTTTTGTTATTGTACAGCAGATGAGCTCTAAAATCGCTTAGAAAGCTTTTTTGTGATGCTGAAGGGTATAAAATGAAATCACCGCGCCTAAAATCAATCCTCCAAGTACATCCAAGAAAACATGCTGCTTAATCGCCATTGTTGAGTAAATGATCCCCATGCACCAAAAAAAGTTTATTATGCGAATATTCATAGATGCATTCATCGACATCAAGTGGGTGTTGAGCCAAAAAAAGGAGAAAAAAGCACTGGCGACATGCATTGACGGAAAAGCATTGCCACCCATATCAACACTTTTGAGCCAGTTAATATCCGGCGAATTTTCCCAATCATGAATATCTTGGGGAATAACTGTGGGGAAAAGAACATAAAAAAGGATACCGATCAAGGATAAAACGCCCACATATCCTCCATAATAAAACAGTTCTTTTTTACTTTTCATTAAAGCAGGAGGAAGAGACACATAGACCCACAAAGAAAGGTAAAAATAAAGGTACATTGGATTAAAAGGGATCAGCTTGTCAATCCCGGTAAGCGGTACCGAAGTTACTGAAAAATAATGATGCGTTAAGAGATAAAAATACAGCGTAAAAAATAACGCTATAAATCCCATCGTTCCAAGCGCTTTTAAGCACCAATACGCCCATAACCTCTGGAGTAAATTTTTAACAAAAGATGCGTCATCCGTCACATAATCATGATTCCCGCAAATATTTATCATACCTATTTTATTTTTACCGGGGGAAGACTTCGCAATGCGACAGTGATATCGGAAGCTTTTTTGGGCTCCATCTTTGCCAATATTTGCCCAACAACCTTTGCGTTTAACGTACCCATTATCTCTGCTACTTCATCCACTTTCATACTTGCAAAAATCCCTGCTGCCGCTGCCGGTTTCATTTTTGCAAACGTCTGAGAAACTTTATCGGCTTTAAGCTGTTTCATCTCGTCTAAAATTTTTTTATTCTCATCCAACATCTTTTTTGTTGAGGCTTCGCGTGTTTTTATCTCAAAGAGTTTTTGATCAACGGCTGTCCCTCTCCCCTGAACTATTGCTTCTTTTTTCTTTAGCAAATCTTCTGTTGCCCGCTTAAGGGCATCGAGCGATTGTTTTTGTTCATCAATTTTTTCGAGTTCCAGTAAAAGTTCATTTTTACGTGATTCAAATACTTTTGTACATTCATACGATTTATTTTGCGCACTTAAAAATGTACTCAATATTACACTCAGAATAAAGATAATTTTCATAAAGGCTCTCTTTTGTGGGTCATTACCCCAATTTCATCCAACATTTTAGCCTCTTCTTTTTTAGTTTTTGCAGTGTGTGCCTGTATCTCTTGCATTTCGAGGTATTTAAATTTTTCATACTCTATCATGCTGGCTTTAAACTGGCGTTGAATTTGAAGCTGTTGCGCTTTTGCCTGCGCTTTTGCATCCGCACACCGCTGAATTTCAGCATGTTGGGCTTGTATCATAACTTGAGACTGGAGAAGCTCAGACACTGTACCATTGGCTGGAAGCGTGAGCGTTGAAAGAAGGTCATACGCATCATCCAGCGCAGTCGATGCCGTTGAAAAAGCGTTATTCGCACGAACAAGAGCACTCTCAATGCGATCAAGCTCTTTTTTTTTGAGCTTCACCAGGGGAGTGTATTTTGATTTCATTTGTATAAGCCCCTCTGCCTCAAAAAGGCAAGCTTCAGTGCCATAGCGGCTAGCGTAGCCAATCGGGACTTTGTTCCGATTGGCGTTCTAATCAAAGGAGTATCGTATCATTTCGATCAGGTGATGTAGAGATCATCCCGATTTTAGTTTGCGTTAGCTCTTCAAGAGCTTTTAGATAAGTTTGTGCTGTTACAGGAAGGTCTTCAAAACAACGAACACCCTCCGTTTTATCCCAGCCTGCAAAGGTTTTATAAATTGGCTTTACGCTCTCAAGATCCAACGGCATATAGTCGATCACTTCGCCATTGAGTTCATATGCGACACATACTTGAATCTCTTCAAAGCCATCGAGAACATCGAGCTTCATGATGGAAAGATCATCACATCCGTTAATACGGCTTGCAAAACGGCATGCTACCGCATCAAACCAGCCGCAGCGTCTTGGACGACCGGTTGTCGTTCCAAACTCACGTCCTGCTTTGCGTAGACGCTCACCGATTTCACCGTGCTCTTCCGTTGGGAAAGGACCGTTTCCGACGCGGGTACAATACGCTTTGACAATACCCGTCACTTTCCCGATATCTTTTGGATTGACCCCAAGACCCGTACAGGCTCCTGCGGAGATCGTCGATGAACTGGTCACATACGGATAGGTTCCATGGTCGATGTCAAGAAGAGTTCCTTGCGCCCCCTCAAGAAGGATTTTTTGTCCCTCGTCCATCATTTTCCATGCCATTTGGGTCGTATTTGCCAAAAATGGGACCAATTTTTCCGCAAATCCAGAAAGTTCTTTTGTCAACTCTTCGCGATTAGGCAAAATAATCTCCAAGGCTTCAAAAATGGCTTTGTTTTGAACAAAATACTCCAACACACGATTTGTCAGCGTTGCAACATTGCGCAATTCGCCCAAACGAAATCCTGCGCGAGCGATTTTTTCGCTGTAGGCAGGCCCGATACCTCGGCCGGTTGTACCAATGGCTTTTTCCCCGCGAAGTTTTTCTTTTGCCTGATCGATAAGCATATGAAAGGTCAAAATCATGTGTGCCGATTCGCTGACAAACAATCGCCCAAGGAGGTTATCAAACTGTTTCATCTCTTTGATCAAAGCTTCAGGAGAAACCACGACACCATTCCCGATAATATTGATTGCTTTTGGATTTAAAATCCCGGATGGAATCAAATGCAATGCATGGGTTTTACCATCGACTACGATCGTATGACCGGCATTATGTCCCCCTTGATAACGGGCGACACAATCGTATTTTTGCGCAAGCAAATCAACAATCTTACCTTTTCCCTCATCACCCCATTGTATTCCTACGATTAAATCCGCTTTCATTTGCATAGCCTTATTCATGTATTTTATCTATTAATGCGTCTGTATAGATGGCGAAACCAACCGATACTGTCTCTTCGTCTTTGTAACGTCCGCCCATTGCAAACACCTCATTTTCTTCGATCACACGGAAAAAAAGCTCATCATAATAGAGCATTTTAGCGTAATATAAAGGGGCAATAACTACATTCGGGTATTCAAGCCCTGAACATAGTGCTTTGATCTTGCGCAGTTCTGCACAAATTTCTTCAGGAGCAATTGCCAGCAAGGAGTCAATTTGTTCAAATCTTTCCAAGTAAACGAGTTCTTTGAGCCACTCAATTTTCAAAGAGAGGAATTTTTCAATATTCACATGGTGAAAATCATCCAGACTTAGATCCAAAAGCTTTGAAAGAAGTCGAGGGATATTAATGTTTGAGATTTGAAGCAATGGCTGAATCTTTAAGCTTTTAAAAATCGTTGTTGCTTGCTTAAGTGCAACCGAAAGATTGGGCTCGCTTAAAATTTCGACCCCGATTTGGTACTGTTCAATCGAAGGAAAACGATAAATACTTTGAATGTAAAACCATTTTTTATGCTCGGTATTACCGCCTAGACGTTTTCCTAAAATCCGCACAACATCAATAGTCGAATCCGCGCGCAAACTCATTGAATGGTTCTTGCTGTCACTTAAACGGATCAATTCACGCTCATCACAAATACTCTGGTGCTGATGATACGAAAACAGCGGGGTTAAGATCTCTTCAAATCCTGCTTCGGTTAAAAGTGAGGCTGCTTTATTTTCAATGAAACGCTTAGTAGCGGCAGTCCCTGCAAAGTAAAGTTTTGACCCCTCAGGGATTTCATGTTCAAAAATCATAATTAAAGTCCAAAATAGACGGTACTAAAGATACGATTAGCCGTCCCATCAAAAGGACGTCGGCCCAGTTTTTCCAATGCCAGCTCAATACTGTTGACAACCCATGATGCTTCATAAGGGGCAATAAGACCCATGTGATTGATGCGGAAGATCAAATCCTTGATATGATCCTGCCCTCCTGCCATATTGATTCCGTACTCTTTTTTGAGCATTGAACGGATTTTAGACGCTTGCTCATCATCAATCGTTGTCATCGAATCCGCAGGCGTTGCAGGATAGATATGCAAACCAATCGCCACAAGTGCTTCACGTGTCGCTTTTGCACGACGGGCTGTTTCGTCGTACAGCTTGTCCAAACCGCCTTCAACTTTGATACGGTTTAAAACACTTTCCAAACCGATAATCAACGTAGTCGCTGCAGTCCACGCCGTCGTATTTTTTTGCTGATTTTTAATCTCGGTTGCAAGGTTAAAATAGTACCCTTTGCCTTTGCCGATTTTTTCAATTGCCGCGCTTGACAATCCCATAATGGCCAATCCAGGAGGCAACATCAACGCTTTTTGGCTTCCTGAAATCAAACAGTCGATATTCGTCACATCAATTTTCTCAACACCGACGGCGGTGATCCCGTCCGCAATGACCATAATGGCAGGATTGTGTGCTTTGACCGCCGCCGCAATGGCTTCAACCTTGTGGCGAAGTCCTCCTGCCGATTCACAAATCTGAATCGCAATCGCATCGATATCAGGATTTGCATTGAGCGCACTCACTACCTCTTCTAGCGTTGCAGGGGTATCCCATTCGTGTTTAATCTCGACGTTGGCAATTCCATGAGCCTGCGCAATCTTGCCAAAACGCTCACCGAACTTTCCCGAATTGATCGAGAGGAGCTTAGAGTGAGCAAGATTAATAACCGCTGCTTCCATAGCACCAGTACCTGAAGAGGCAAGCATAATCACCTCATCCATCCCCAAGAGTTCAAATAACAATGTGCGTGTTCGTTCAAAAATCGCCTCAAACTCCGGCGTACGGTGATGAAGGGTCTCACCTGCCATCGCCACACGGACAGATTCAGGTACAGGGGTCGGTCCCGGGGTAAAAAGGAGCATGTTTTTCCTTGGTTGAGGAGTATAAAATTCATTACAAGTATGCAAATTATAGCCAAGAGGAAGTTAGGGGAGGTTTAAGCTATAATACCACTTAAAAAAAGAGCTTATATGACATTGTTTGATGCCCTGTTTTTAGGTGCCCTCGAGGGGGTAACCGAATTTCTCCCTGTCTCTTCTACCGGTCACCTCATCTTAGCTTCTCAACTTCTTGGGCTGGAGCAAACCAATGCGCACAAAGCATTTGAAGTAGCGATACAGTTGGGAAGCATCCTCGCCGTTTTATTTTTATACGCCAAAGACCTTATCAAAGACAAAACCCTATGGATCAAACTTGCCATTGCTTTTGTCCCGACCGGTGTGCTTGGATTTTTATTTTACAAACAGATCAAATCGCTCTTTGGCGTTGAAACGGTCAGTATCATGTTAATCGCAGGGGGAGTTGTCTTTTTGGCCGTCGAGTATTTCCGACGCGACAAATCGATCGATTCCGGAAAAGAACTCAGCGAGCTGACCTATAAAGAGGCATTTTTGATCGGTGTATTTCAAAGTCTCTCCATGATTCCTGGCACAAGCCGCTCAGGAGCAACGATCATCGGAGGATTATTACTGGGGCTCAAACGTAAAAGTGCCGCAGAATTTTCATTTCTCTTGGCAATCCCCACCATGATGATCGCTACCTCCTACGATTTGATCAAACACCGTCACGAAATGATCGTCGATGATTACTCGATGCTCGCCGTTGCCTTTGTCACCGCATTTGTATTTGCTTTCTTCACCGTTAAAATCTTCGTTGGATTCGTCAGCCGTCATACGTTTGTCCCGTTTGCCATCTATCGAATTATCATCGGTCTCATCTTCTTTTATTTTGTGGCCACTCTCCCCGTTTAAGAGCGCTGGGTCTTGATCTGATCGATCAAAATCTTCGCCAGATGAAGTGCTTTAGATCGATGAGACAACTCTACTTTCACTTCACTTCTCAATTCACCGAGTGTTTGGTCAAAACCATCGGGGATAAACATCGGATCGTACCCAAATCCGTTTTCTCCTCGAGGCGAGGTGATTACCTCTCCGTGCATCCATCCGTGTACACAGCTCTCTCCTTCAGACGAAACAATCGCGATGGCGGCAGTATAGTGAGCTTTTGAAGAGACAACCCCTTTTTCTTTAATGGCATCCATGAGTTTGTATAGATTGTTTTTATCGCTGGCATTTTCCCCGCCATAGCGTGCACTGTAAATCCCAGGAGCCCCCCCGAGGACATCGACACTGATACCGCTATCATCGGCGATCACAATGGCATTTACGTCTCCAAGGGCTTTATAGACAGCACGTGCTTTGATAAGAGCATTTTCTTTGAAGGTTGTACCGTCTTCAATAATCTCAAACTCTTCGATTAAATCCGTATAAGGAAAAACCTCACGATCATGCAACAACTCTTTGATCTCACGTACTTTACCTTTATTCGATGTTGCTAAAACGATTTTCATCGGCTGATTTCCTTAGACTAGACTTAGTAATTCTTTTTTCAAGCAATCGTGTTATTATGAATGTACTATAATGACAAATATTTTATCTCATCTAAGGTCACAACGTGTTTAAAACAGTCATGCCTCTTTCGGCGATTTTATCGCTTCGTTTTTTCGGTCTTTTTTTAGTTTTACCGGTTCTTTCGGCCTATGCGCTTACCCTTCAAGGGGCAACTCCTCTTCTCATCGGAGTCATTGTGGGGGGATATGCTCTCACGCAAGCCATTTTTCAACTCCCTTTTGGGGTCATGAGCGATAAAATAGGTCGCAAACCCACGCTGCTGGTCGGCTTAATCATTTTCATCGTGGGATCCATCATCTGTGCCGTCAGCACTGACATATACATGTTAATGCTTGGGCGTTTTTTACAAGGATCAGGGGCCATCGGTGCCGTTATCCCAGCTATGATCAGCGATTTGGTCAACGAAGAGTCACGCGGTAAAGCTATGGCGATTATGGGGGGCAGCATCGCAATGAGTTTTGCCTTTGCTATGGCTTTAGGGCCTGTTATCGCGGGATATTTTGGTATCGGATCCCTCTTTTGGATTGCCGGGATTTTAGCGATTATCTCCATAGCGATTCTCTTTACGAAAGTTCCGACCCCACCTCGTATTCGTCATATCTATCACTCCAGCACCACAACACGTGATATTCTCAAAGACAACAATCTGTTAAACATGATTATCATCAACGGGATGCAAAAAGGGCTGATGACGGTAGCCTTTGTTCTCATTCCGATATTATTGACGGCTACCCCTTTGGAGCATGGTTTCGGATGGGAAAAAGCGGAATTATGGAAAGCGTATGTCCCCGCCCTCATCTTGGGCCTTATTGCTATGGGACCGGCTGCCGTTTTCGGTGAAAAATACAACAAACCCAAACAAATCTTTTTAATCTCGATCGTTTTGTTTATTGTTTCATTTACTCTGATCGGATTTGCGACGAAAAGCTGGGAATTTGTTGTCGGTGTCGTCTGTTTTTTCATGGCATTTAACATGATGGAGCCGCTGGTTCAATCGATGATCAGCAAGTTTGCCAAAGTCCACCAAAAAGGGGCAGCTCTTGGAATGGCGAACGGCTTTGCCTATTTCATGACGTTTGTCGGCGGTGTTGTGGCGGGGCTTGCGCTGCAATATTCCAATAAAGAGACCCTTGTGTTAGGCTTGATTGTTGTTTCAACACTGTGGCTATTGTGGACGATGAAACTGAGCAATCCACATCGCTATTCCCATTTGTACATCCCGATGGAACATGTCGATCAAGAAAAACTGGCAGTATTGGAACATGAACATATTGCTGAATGGTATATCAATGAAACCGAAAATATCGTTGCAGTAAAATATCGTAAAGATATGATGGAAGAAGAAGCGATTAAAGAAAAGATCGTTAAGTAATCAATTTCATACCGTACTTGTTACGGTATGACGAGTAAAAGCTATAGCTTTATAACCCTCACTTGGGTTCCTGCATCCAAATCCCCATCCTCTTCACCGCAGATCATTAATGCGGCACATCCTAGAAGATTCGTCAAAATGGCAGAACTCCCAGTCTTTTTGCCCTCAAAATCAACCCAATAGCGCCCATCCTCAAAGGTAATATTACAGGCAGTAAATTCGCTCTTATTGGAACGTTTGGCAAAGGGGACTTTGAGCGTTGCTTCGATGGGTTCGTAAGGATTTGCACATCCCATCATCCGAACCATCAACGGTGCGACGTATAGGATAAAAGTTACCGTCGAAGAATATGCAAACCCTGGGAGGGAAACGACAAATTTTGTTCCTCGCTGTGCCACCATGACGTGCTGCCCCGGTTTAATATTGACCCCTTTGAAAATGACCTCTGCTCCAAGTTTTGGGACGATATGTTTAACAAAATCATAATCACCAACACTCACCCCTCCCGAACTGACCACAATATCACTTGACCTCAATGCCTCATCAAACCGGTCCATAATAGCATTTTTATCATCGCCGACGATGCCCATCTGAACACACTCCCCTCCAAGTTGTGTGACCAATGCTTGAAGCGTATAGCTGTTGGAACTACGAATTTGCCCTGCATGATGTTGTGTTTCACCGATGTCTAAAATTTCACTTCCCGTCGCGATAACACTCACGCGTGGGCGCTGCACTACGTTTATCATAACCTGATTAATCCCGGCTAAAACACCTATCTCCGCAAATCCAATCTTCGTTCCTTTAGGGATTAAAATCTCCCCTTTTCGGTAGCTTTCCCCTATCGGGCGAACGGCAAAACCTAGCGGAACCGGTTTTTCGATAAGTATTTGTTCATCTCGTACCGACACATTTTCAATAGGAATCAATGTATCGGAACCCTCTGGCATCAACGAACCGGTAAATGTTTTGATGCATATACCGCTTTCAACACTCCCGATTTCATCGGCTCCTGCTGGGTTATCCCCTAAAATTGCCAAGGCTTTATATTCGGAAAAATCGGCATGACGCATCGCATATCCGTCCATCGCCGACGTGGGATCCGTTGGATAATCCTCAGAAGCCACAATATCCTCAGCCAAAATACGCCCCAAGGCATTGCTCAAAAAAACATTCTCACGGCAAAGAGCTCCCATCGGTAAAAGGCTCAACATGTTTTGAGAGGTTTCGTACGAAATCATTGGGATCTCCCCAACAATCCTGCCCCTGCAATAGCCGTTGAACGGTCTCGTGCGTATATGCGCTGCCCGCCCTTCAGATCGTATTTCCAGATGGGCGCAGACGCTTTAAAATCTTCCACAAACGCTTCTATTGTTTCTAAGGCTACCCGGCGTTTCGGCGAAAAGACTGCCGCGATATACGAGGACTCATGCACCAATACGTCTCCTCGGGAGTGTGCCATTTTAAGCGTCGCTCCCAATGGTGCTACTTTGGCACACCATGCATCAAACCATGAAGAAAGGATGGGTTCATACACATCAAAACTCAAGCCCTCAATCTCATCTTCACATCGTACCGTACCGACAAAAGGGATGTAGGCCCCGTAATTACTCGCCGTTTCGCTTTTATACCAGCGCTCTAAAATTTCAGGAACATTCAGGGCTCCCTCATGCAGCTCCAACATCTTTAGCCCCCGCATACAGGGGGGAGGAGAGAGACTCTATCGCCATCTTTTAATTCCGTATCCAAAGAAGAAACCAGCGTATCATTCACGGCTACGGCACAACTGTCGATCCATTGTGCCATTCCGCTGTCTTCTTTTAACGCACGTGCTACATCACGCAAACTCGAAGCGTCCATGCTTAGAACAGGCTTTTGAATCGGCCCTAAAAACTCTACGGTTATCATAAAAATACCTCTAAAATCGATTGTTATTTAGTATAATAGCACCTCTTATATGAAAAGGTCTTTAGTGTGATTTTTGGAAAAATTGATTTTTTAAACCTCTTGCCCTTTCATGTTTTTATGAAACGGTATGCCAAAACGCTGCATGCCCAGCAAAGCCTCAATTATCATAAAGGGGTCCCCTCAAAACTCAATCGCTCCTTTGCCATGCGTCGCATCGATGCCGCTTTTATCTCCAGCATCACTGCGCGCAACTGCATACATTTCAATGTCGGTATCGTTGCCAAACGCGAAGTCCTTAGTGTCCTCTCTATCCCTTATGACCGCCATAAGAATGATACCGACTCAGCTACTTCAAATCTTCTTTCCCAAATTCTCGATATCCACGGCGAAGTACTTATCGGGGATAAAGCCCTGCGATATTATTACAGTGGCGGCGAACATATGGATTTGGGAAAAGCATGGAACAGTAAAACGTCTCTCCCTTTTGTCTTTGCCCTGCTGTGTACCCATCACCATGCCGATCAACTAAAGCGTTTAAGTCGTGCGTTTACCGCATATCCCGTCAAGATCCCTCATTATATCTTGATGAAAAGTGCTCGAGAGTCCGGATTGTCTCCGGGGCAAATACGCCATTATCTGAAATTTATCAGTTATGTCATCGGTGAGAAAGAGAGAAGAGGATTTAAAAAGTTTGTGCGTGAAGCAAAAAAGAGGGGATTAGCCCCCTCGATGAGCGAAATACGTTACCGCTGAATAAGGGTATTGATTCGATCCAAGGTCTCATCAACGCCGATAATCGCCATCACGCTGTCCAATCCCGGACCTGATAATTTGCCCAACAATGCAATACGCAACGGTTGACCGATTTTTCCAAATCCGATTTCAAGCTGTGCTACGACACCCTCCATCACATGATGATAATCACTGGGCAAATGAAGCTCTGCCGTATTTTTTAAGGCGAGCGCGAACGCTTCGAGAATAGCTCGGCTCTCCTCTTTATACCCTTTTTTGAGGACGGCTTCATCAAACTCAGCAGGAGCCACCAAAATCTCCCCTGCCAGTATCGCCATTTCCGCCAACGTCTTTGCACGCTCTTTTACCGCATCGAGTAAAATTTCGCGTTTGTCATGGCTGATCAGCATCACTCCATGAAATTCGAGCAATTCACACAGTTTGTCATTGCTCATGTTTTTAAGGTAATGGGCATTGAGCCAATCAAGCTTTTCGGTGTTATAGACCGATGCGGAACGGTTAATATCGCTTGGATCAAACAACTCCAGCATCTCTGCCATCGAAAAAATCTCCTGATCCCCATGACTCCATCCCAAACGGACCAAAAAGTTAAGCAGTGCTTCTGGGGTATACCCCATCGTTTTATACATCATCACATCGGTGGCCCCGTCACGCTTTGAGAGCTTTTTCCCTTCGCTGTTGTGGATCATCGGGACATGAAAAAACTTAGGAATAGCAAATCCGAGCGCTTGGTAAACAATAATTTGTTTGGGCGTATTCGAGAGATGATCGTCTCCTCGAATAACATCCGTAACTCCCATCAGAGCATCATCCACCGCTACCACGAAATTATACGTAGGGGTTCCATCGCTGCGCGCAATGATGAAATCATCCAAAATATCGGCAACGTTGAAGACGACGTCCCCTTTGACTCCATCGTGAACGGTAATCGAACCTTCCAGCGGAGCTTTGATACGGATGACTGCTTCGCGCCCTTGGGGCGGGGTACCGGTAAAATCACGGTATCGATTGTCATATTTTGCACGCTCTTTACGCGCCGTTTGTTCTTCGCGCAATGCCTCCAGCTCTTCTTTGGACATATAACATTTGTACGCTTTCCCTTCATCGAGAAGCTTTTGAACATGTTCTTGATAGATATTCAACCGTGAGGATTGGTATTCGATTGTCCCATCATGCTCTAATCCTACCCACTTAAACGCTTCGACAATAGCGAGCGCTGCCGCTTCATCGTTACGGCTAAAATCGGTATCTTCAATGCGAAGTAAAAATTTTCCGCCATTTCGACGTGCCCAAAGATAACTCAGCAGCGCAGTACGCAAACCGCCAATATGTAAATATCCTGTCGGGCTTGGAGCGAAACGTGTTACGACCATAAGAAAATCCTTTGTAAAAAACTTATAATTCTCAAAAAACTTGTTTTTTGAAGCTTTAGGGGGATGCAAGGGACATTTGTCCCTGCCACGAAAACGGATGCATTCGTTTTCGTGTGTAATAGAGGTATTTTAGTTAAGACTAGGTTAAAAGCGGGTAAAATAGAGAACTTTACCTCAGGAGCAACAATTGCGTTCATTGCTACTTTCATCCCTACTCCTTGCAACACTTTGGAGTGCGCCCATCGGCGGAGTTGCCATCATGGTCAAAAACAGTCCCATAACTCTTTATGAAGTACAACAAGAGATGAAACAAAGTAAAACGTCAGCGCAGCAAAGTGCCGATAGCCTTATACGTAAAAAACTCGAACAGCTCGAAGCAAGTGAAAAAAAGATCAGTGTCAATGCTGCAGAGATTCAAGAAGAGCTTGAACGTATGGCAAAACAAAACAACCTTTCATTGGAACAATTTTTCGATGCCATGCAAACCACACGCGGTATTAGTCAAGATGAACTAAAGACCAAAGTCGAAGAGAGTCTCCGAGGACAAAAGCTTTATAATTCTATTGCTTTTTCTAAAATGGCACAGCCAACTCCCCAAGAAGAAGCTGAGTATTATCAACTCCATCTGGATGAATTTTCTCGACCAGAACGTTATGATGTCATTGCTTACACCTCTGCCTCTGCTGAAGCACTGCAGGCAAAAATCGCTGATCCCATGCGCAATATCGAAAATGTAACCTCTAAAGATGAAAATATTCCATCAAACACCATTAATCCTCAGCTTTCTCAGCTGCTCAATAAAATCGAAGTGGGTAAATTTGGTCCCGTTATCCCCAATGGAAAAAATGGATTTATGAGTTTCTATATGAAAGACAAGCCCAATCTGGTCACCGAAAATCTTGATTCCGTACGCCCTCAAATTTCAAATGCCATAATGGGTGAAAAGCGCAATCAGGTACTGAATGATTATTTTACACGGTTGCGATTGAGTGCGGAGATCAAAGTAATACGATTGCCGTAACGGCAATCCTTACCCTTGGTAATTTTCGAGGTATTTTGTGTCGAAGTTATTATTGATAAAATCAGGGTTTTTCATCATTTTTGCATGAAAAGGGATGGTTGTTTTAATCCCTGTAATCGTGAATTCACTCAATGCACGGTGCATACGTGCAATCGCATCATTGCGATCTTTTCCATAAACGATGAGCTTTCCAATCATTGAATCATAGGTCGTAGGAACAGTATACCCCGCATACGCATGAGTATCGATCCGAATGTTTCGTCCGCCCGGTGCAATCCACTGTGTAATTTTTCCCGGGCTTGGTAAAAACTTAATAGGATCTTCCGCAGTGATACGACATTCAATAGAGTGCCCAGTGAGAATAACACTCTCTTGTGGAGGGAGGGCTTCTCCCTGAGCCACACGAATCATCATCTCGATTAAATCCAATCCGCTTACCATTTCAGAAACGGTATGCTCTACTTGAAGACGCGTATTCATCTCCATAAAATAGAATTTTTTATCGGCATCAAGAAGATATTCAAACGTCCCCGCACCCTCATACTTGATGTACTTGGTCGCGCGAACCGCAGAGGCATGAAGTTCTGCCCGAATTTCAGGAGTAAGGGCAACGGCCGGTGATTCTTCAATTAACTTTTGATGACGACGCTGCATCGAACAATCACGCTCACCGATGTGCAATACGTTACCATGACTGTCAGCAATCACCTGCACTTCGATATGGCGTGGATTCTTGATGAATTTTTCCATGTAAATGGTTCCATCGCCAAACGCCGTAATGGCTTCCGCTTCCGCTGCTAAAAAGGCATTTTCGATACCGCCTTCTTCTTCAACGACACGCATTCCGCGTCCGCCTCCGCCTGCTGCTGCTTTTAGAATGATAGGAAACCCTACCTCTTTGGCGCGCAGTCGTGCTTCTGCTATGTCTTTAATCGCTCCGTCAGACCCCGGAACAACAGGGACGCCTGCCGCGATCATAACGTCTTTGGCTTTTGATTTATCCGACATCATCACCATAACTTCAGGTGTTGGCCCGATGAACTTAATCCCATGATGAGTACAAATCTCAACAAAATGTTGATTTTCACTTAAAAATCCATATCCGGGGAAAATAGCATCGCAGTTGCTGATTTCTGCTGCCGCAATAATAGCGGGGATATTGAGATAGCTTTTGGAACTAGGTGCTGCACCGATACAAATCGAAGCATCCGCAAGCTGAAGATACGCAGCATCTTTATCAGCCGTCGAATAAACGGCAACCGCCTCTTTTCCCATCTCTTTGATCGTGCGAATAGCACGAAGTGCAATTTCGCCGCGATTGGCGACGAGAATACGTTTAATTTCCGCCATAATTAGAGCTTTTTAACAAGGTACAATGGCATATCGTATTCAACTGCTTGACCATCGGATTTAAGAATTTCAAGAATCTCACAATCAAACTCTGCTTCAAGTTCATTCATGATCTTCATCGCTTCGAGAATCGCAACGACTTGACCTTTTTTTATACGGTCTCCTACTTTAACAAACGGCGCAGAGTCCGGGGAAGGAGATGAATAAAATGTTCCTACCATCGGCGACAAAATCGCATCTCCGCTAAGCGGTGCAGACGAGGATGCTACTGCAACAGGCGCAACAGCTGGCGCTTGAGCAACAGCAGCTGCCATCATAACCGGTGCCGCTACAGCACCAACATTTTTTTCCAATTCAATTGAGAAAGAATCCAGTGTAATCTTTAATTTTGAAAGAGTGCTTGCATCAAACTCTTGTACTAATGTCTTAATTTGTTTCATATCCATGAATGAATCGCTCCTAAAAGTAGGGTAATAGATGTGCTATACTACCACAAATAAAATTAACATTGGATAGCATATGGGTCTCAAAAGTGATGGATGGATTCGAAAAATGGCTCTCGAAGAGGGAATGATTGCCCCATTTTGCGAGGATCAAGTAGGTGTTGGTGTTGTTAGTTACGGACTGAGTTCGTATGGATATGACATTCGCGTGACAAATGAATTTAAAATTTTTACCAATCTAAATTCTACGGTTGTCGACCCAAAACTTTTCGATGATGCGAATGTCGTTGACTTCATAGGGGACGTATGCATCGTCCCTCCAAACTCATTTGCACTGGCTCGCACGGTTGAATACTTCAAAATTCCGCGTGATGTTTTAGCAATCTGCTTAGGTAAATCAACCTACGCCCGTTGCGGCATCATCGTCAATGTCACTCCATTTGAGCCTGAATTCGAAGGGCATATTACCATCGAAATCTCCAATACCACTCCGTTGCCTGCTAAGATCTACGCCAATGAAGGGATTGCGCAGGTGCTCTTTTTACAAGGGGATGAAATATGTGAAAAGAGCTACAAAGACAAAAGCGGAAAATATCAGGGTCAAGAGGGGATCACCCTGCCCCGAATTTTAAAATAAAGATGATACAATTTCATCCATAAACCAGAAGGAGCCACCATGCTACATGAATACCGAGACGTTATTAGCCATATGAAAGAAAACAATGAGGCAAATGCCCATTTTTTAAAAATTTTTGACCGTCACAACTCTTTGGATGATCAAATCACTGAAGCTGAAAAAGGGAATATTCCTTTGACTGATTTAGAGCTTGAAAAACTTAAAAAAGAAAAACTATTGCTTAAAGATGAAGCATACAGCATGATCATCGATTACAAAAAAGCACACAATCTCTAAAATCTTTCATCAAAGTTCCCCACTCAGTCGGGAACACCTCCCTTTCTTTTCCATATTGAGTCAACTTTCAGCTTTAGAGTGTTAGCATTACCCCTGATTGTATAAAAAATTATAATTTAGGAGAAAATTCATGGAGGCACCTTCTCATTTTGTTAAATTAGCCGATTTTGGGCGTGCCCTTTTAAACCGCCCTTCTTTGCACGATGGTCTTCCGCTCATTTCCGAATACGCTAAAAACATCAGTCATGCAGAGCGCTGTTCGATCTTCATACGCAATTTTTCCAATAAAACACTCTGGACCACACTTGCAGACGGAATAGAAACCATTACAATTCATGAAGATGACGGTATCGCGGGACAGACCATCAAAGAAGGAAAGCCATTACTCATTAATGATCCCTACCATGATGCGCATTTTTTATCCGCCATTGATGATAAATCCGGGTTTGTCACCAAAAATATTGCGTCCATCCCTATTTTTGACTCCAATCGGCGTATTATAGGTGTTTTTCAACTGCTTAACAAACCGGGCGGGTTTACCGCTGAAGACTCCAAATCAATGATTTTTTTCGCCCATTACATCAGCACGTATCTGGAACTTGCACTCTCCTATAACAATCAAGGATCACTACTAAAAAAGGAAACCTATGGGTATTGAAATCTACCAACGTATTGCTGTTTTTGGAAAACGTTTAACGCATTACGAAAATATCGAAGACACGCTTCCTGAAATTTCAGAGGAAGCAAAAGCCATCATGAATGCAGAACGATGCTCTATTTTTATCGTCGATCGCTCAAGCAACATGTTGTGGAGCAAACTCAGCGACGGTGTTGGAAAAATTGTACTGGGGATGGAAACAGGAATCGTTGGGGAGACGGTCAGAACCAAACTCCCAATTTTAGTCAATAACCCTTATGAGGACAGCCGTTTTTCCTCTAAAATTGATGATAAAAGTGGGTTTGTGACCCGTAATATTTTAGCCGTTCCCATTCTAAATTCAAAACAAGAGGTCATCGGTGTGATTCAGATGCTCAACAAATACAACGGTGATTTTACCTATGAAGATGAAGGCGTTTTGAATTTTTTCGCCAATTACATTAGCGGAACCTTGGAGCTTGCCTTGCTAATAGAGGGCAATAAGAAGTAGTTTTATAAAAGCTCTTTTTTGATCCAATGACTTAAGCAGTACAATCCCCAGGTGTGCTGTTTGAATTTTCCGCGGTGTGCCATTTCGATGTATTTTTCGAGTTCATTGTCATGAAACAGGCCTGTTTCTCTATTGACCTTGCGTATCAAATCAATCCGTTTGGATGCAATGAGCCATTCCATATAGGGATTGGCGAACCCTTTTTTCTTTCGGTTTAAAATCTCTGAACTTAAATATTTTTTTCCCATCTCTTTGAGTAAAAACTTTGTTCCGCTCTCCCCTATCCTCGTCTGGGAATCCGCTGAAAAAACAGCTTCAGCAAAGATGTGATCCAAAAACGGAGCTCTTGCCTCAAGAGTATGCGCCATCGACATCCGATCCAGTTTCGTCAAAAAATGTTCCCCTACAAACAGTTTCAGATCAATAGCACTGTACCAGTGCGACGGATGCGTATACCTGCTCTCCTCAAATTGTCTCCGATAAGGCTGTAAAAATCGAAGCGATTCATTATCCCGTACATTTTGGCGCAACAATAAGTTTTGCTGTAAATCGGTAAATTTTTCTCCCGATGTGCGGAAGAGCAATGTTTCATCGAAAATCCGCTTATACCATTCCCACTCACGGTTCATCGAAAAATGACTGTGAAAATATTTTTTGAGCCAATTTTTATGATGAAGATCAGCGGCTTTTTCAATATCAAGATATTCAAAATATTGTCGATACCCTAAAAAAAGTTCATCTGCACCCTCTCCGCTAAGAACGACTTTGTACCCTTCTTTTGCAATGTGTTTCATCAGTAAATACAATGGCAATGCGGCAGGATCGTTGAGCGGTTCGTCCATCTGATCCAACACCGTATCCAAATGGTCATCAAAATCCTTTTTTGAAATGATCACTTCGGTATTTTTCAGCCCTAAAAATTGAGCCGTACTGCGCGCATTTTCACGCTCATCGTATCCGCTGTATTCATCATACCCCAGAGTAAATGTCGGAAGTTTCGTTCCCTGAGAACTTGCTATAGCACAGATCATCGCACTGTCAATCCCCCCTGAAAGCAATGCAGCCATCGGGACATCCGTATCCAGACGTTTTTGGATACTTTGATGGAGCAGATCTTCGATTGTTTTCAAGGAGGTTTGCGGGGTATTTAAAATATTATAATAGACTTTCTTCGTTATGTGACCTCTCTCAAAACAAAGGAACGCCCCGGATTCAAGCTTGGAAATCCCCTCATAAAACGTATGAGGTGGAGTAGGCGCTAAAAATGAAAGATACCCCCTCATAGCATCTTGATTCATCTTGATACTGTTTAAAAAAGGCTTGATCGCTTTAATCTCTGACGCGAAGACAAAGGCATCAGAACTTTGGTGATAAAACATCGGTTTTTTACCAAATCTGTCTCGAACCAAGTAGAGTTTTTCTCCATCAATCAGGGCAAAAGCAAACATCCCCTCAAAACGTTCGATGCACTCAATCCCCCAGCGTTTGTATGCTGCCAGAACCACCTCAGCATCGCTAAAAGTTTCCCACGGAAATCCTTCCAATTCGAGCCGAAGGGTATTGTGATTATAAATCTCTCCATTAAAACTTAAAAGAAGACTCTTGTGACGCAGAGGCTGATGCGATCTGGGATGATTATCGGTAATCGAAAGACGCTGATGGGCTAAAAAAAGCTCATTTTCTTCGACGATACCACAATAATCACGTCCACGATGGCTCAGCGTCTGGAGA
>DASUNE010000125.1:0-2210 GCA_036277315.1 Sulfuricurvum sp. | reverse complement strand
AAAAAGCATCGCATCTAATTTAGGATCGAGGGTTTGATTCTTGCGAGGGATGAATCATAAACCTTTGCCGGGTAACAAAGCCCCAATAAGGGTCATTGTAGCGATCTTCTTCCAATACAGTATTGTCAAACGTACGGATAGCTTTACGCCAAAATGCAGTAGCATACTCAGCGCCTTCGATTTGCTTGATCTCCCATTTTCCCGGATGGCTTTTCCACAGCAAATGTGCAAAGTTTATACCGATACCGCTTTTACGAAAATAGGGGACGACATAAAACTCGCACATTTCATACGAATTATCAGGTTTTAAAGCAATCGCTGCGATTGCTGAAGGAATTTCGTCGATCAGAAGGATAAAGCCTTTGATAGAATTTCCAAGAAGAGTATCGAGTTTAAAGACTCCGGAAGTATCCGGTTTTTTGTGCGTTAGTTTGGAAAACTCCGCTTCGTAACATTGGGCAAGATTTAAATAGATAGGACGATTAGCCTCAGTGACCGGAGTGATTTTCATAGGGTACATTGATAACGTATTTAGGCGTTATTCAATATTTCAATGATGTTTTCTATCGTGTATTCTTCTCCCAGACCCCATAGTACGGCTAATCCATGAGCGTTTTGTGCCAATTTATCAATACTTTCTCTTGGTATATTTGCATCCGATAAGCGAATCGGCGTCCCTATAGAGTGAAACCATCGTTCAAGTGCTCTGATCCCTTCATCCGCTGTCTGCAATCCAAATACCTCTTTGGCAAATCGTTCAAACTGTGGGAAGTTGTTGACTTTATACCATTTCATCCAAGCGGGGATGACGATGGAAAGTCCTGCTCCGTGCGCGACGTTGAACAAAGCTGAAAGGGAATGCTCAATCATATGATTGGGAAAATTCCCTCCTTTTGTTCCCGAAGTCGTTAGCCCATTGAGTGCTTGCGTAGATGCCCAAGCGAACTCAGCTCTTGCATTATAATTGAGAGGATCGTGGAGAAGGATCTCGGTTGTTTCAATGACGGTCTTTATAATGGATTCGACAAATCGAGACTGCAGGTGAGGATGATTGGTTGCCGTAAAATAAACTTCGATGGTGTGGGCAATGATGTCCGTAGCCGAATAAGCCAGATAATCATTCGTAACGGTAGCCATGAGAGCCGGGTTGATAACGGAGATCTTTGGATTGAGCAGTACCGATGCGATGGAATATTTTTGTTGAGTCGTTTCATTCATGACAACCGAATTGCCGTTCATCTCACTGGCTGTTGCGGCTAAAGTCATGACCGCATACACAGGAATCGCCTGGGTAATGGTGGCTTTTTGGATAAAGAAGTCCCAGACATCTCCATCATATAGGGCACCTGCAGCAATTGCTTTGGCTGAATCGACAACGGATCCGCCGCCAACGCCCAAAACCGCTTGAAGATTTTTGGATTTAACAAGATGAATTCCATCTTGAACTCGAGAGAGGAGGGGATTGCTGACAATACCGTCTAGCTCTTCATATTCGATTCCTGCGGCGATCAAGCTGGCAATGATACGTTGATATAAGCCATTTTTTTTGATAGAGCCCGTGCCATAAGCAAGCAATATACGCTTGATCCCTTGCTCAGACATCAGCGTACCGATCATGTTTTCTTTATCCTGACCGAATTCAATTCGAGTGGGGTTGTAATACGTAAATGAGTTCATAATATCCCTTTTGATTGATATAGTAGTTAATACAGTGATGGAAGCTTCTCAATCCGTATTATTCCATAAAACAGCTATTGTAAGCCCAGTGTGTCCGTTGCATCTCATGACCACGAAATGCAGGTGATTTCCGCACTTGAACCAAGACGCATGGGAGGGCCCCAAAATCCGATACCGCTGTTGACGTAAATATGGCGATTGGAATCCAGAGGGTAGAGCCCTTTTATGTAAGGTTGTGCCAATCGGACCAGATACTCAAACGGCCAGATCTGTCCGCCGTGGGTATGACCGCTGAGGATTAATGAAGGGGTAAACCCCTCCAGAAACTCCACGTATTTGGGCTGATGGGCTAAGAGGAGCGTGGGTGCGTCGATGGGGATATCCTTCATGGCTTTTGTAATATCAGGCAGATGAGACCCAAATCGGTATCCAAAGAGATCATAGACTCCGGCGATGTAAAAATCTTCAATTTTCACGAAGCTGTTTTCCAGTACATGAATATCCAGTGTTTTTAGATGCGAAACGGTCTCCTC
>DASUNE010000124.1:0-7534 GCA_036277315.1 Sulfuricurvum sp. | reverse complement strand
GGATGGTGGCATGGCCAAGTGGTAAGGCGCTGGTTTGCAAAACCTTGACCCCCGGTTCGAATCCGGGTGCCACCTCCAAAATGTAAAAAATATGCTCATTCTTATACGGGTCACTGGCAGAGTGGTCGATTGCACCGGTCTTGAAAACCGGCGAGGGTTAAACCTCCTAAGGTTCAAATCCTTAGTGGCCCGCCATCATACGAAAATCCCCTTCAATTATCAACAGTCTTATTTTTACTCATTCACAGTTCAGTTTTTACCCCAATACATCATCAATTTCTCATAAAATATCTGTATCATTTAAAAAGCACAAAAAAAGGAGTGGCAAATGTTTAAAAAAATAATCATAGGGATCTCGATTGTTCTAGTAAGTGCCATAGTGATGATAATAATGAATAGGCCTCTTGTCGCTAAAGGGACTGTTGTTTTGGACGATGCCCAAGTCGCGGCATTGATTTTTATGTATCAGGAAGAGAAGCTGGCTCGGGATGTATATATTACTCTTGGGAAGAAATATCCAGCAGAAAGCACCTTTGCGAATATCCAGATTTCCGAGCAGCAGCATATCGATGCGGTAGAGGCGCTGTGTAAAAAGTATGGAGTTAATATTTCAAATATAGATGAATCTGCGATCGGAGTTTTTATTTTGCCTGAGCTGCAAAGTTTATACAACACGCTTATAGCGCAAGGATCTGTTTCTTTGGTCGAAGGGCTAAAAGTCGGTGTCGTGATCGAAGAGAAAGACATTACCGATATTCTCGCCTACGAGGAAGGGATGCCTGCTCCTGTAGTACAAGTATTTGAAAATCTTCGAGCGGGTTCTTATAATCATTTAAATGCATTCAAAACCGCTCTTACTGCTGCAGAATAATTGATTTTTCCAAATGCTTTTGGTCCCGTTCATGAAATAAATCACATGAGCGCCGAGACTAAAAGAGCTTTTCCATCAAATAGACAATAAGCGGCAATGTTACGAGAGAAATGACAATCCCATATCCCACCATGGCTGCACTAAGGGCTGGTGCAAATCCCGAAGCGATCGCCAATGCTCCGGCGGTAATCATCGAAGGCATCCCCGATTCAAGTACCGCCGTTTTCAACGCTAGCGGCTCTACCCCCATCGCCCATAGCAATCCAAACGCGATAAACGGCATCACCGCCAATTTCACAACCAATGCTTTTGTGAGCATCCCGTAATCTAACTCTCCTCCAAATTTCATTGAATATCCTACTGATACCAATGCCAACGGAACCAAAGTCGAAGAAAGCAGTTGAATATACGGCAATGCCATCGAGGGCATCTCTCCAAAAATAAGGGCAAAAATAAGAAAGATAAACGGCGGGAACATAAGGAGTTTTTTGAGGATCAGCCGCTTATGAAATGCTCCTGTCTCAAAACGGGCGATAACGGCACTCCCATAAAGCGACAGCATTAGAAATGTCCCAAATTGATCGTACATCAGCACATAGGGTATCGCCTCTTCACCCAAAAGAGTGTGGACGATGGGTATCCCCACAAAAGAGGTATTGCCAAGCGGAATGACGAGGAGCAATGCGGCTCGTACATGCACAGGATACCCCCTCGTCATTACGATGACGAGGGTCACCATAATCGGAAGCAAAAGCCAAGGAATCGCGATCACCCCCAAAGCGGAGAGATCCAGATGCACTTTTGGGATTTGAATCAATACCGTCGCAGGAAGAGAGAGGTATATGACAAAGAAATTGAGACTTTTGGAAAAATCTGCCGGAGCATCCGTTTTTTGAAGTGCAATACCGATCAACAGCAATATAAAAATAAAAATAAACTGCTCCAAAAATTCTCCTAACCGGGCGTAAAATCGACCATCGAATGATCGATATTTAAACCGTTAGGTTACCATAATCTTACTATAATAGTATTATTCTTATGGATTGGTACTCAACAATGAACCCATCGTACATCTCCCAAAAAACTTCTTTGATCTCCATCCTAAGATGGCAATTTTCAAAATACTTTGCCAAAAGCGAGACAACCGCCACCTCTTTGAAGGTACAGTCCCACCAAACCCTTCCGAATGGCGATTGTGCTCTATGGCTCGGGCACGCAAGCGTATGGCTTCGATGTGCAAATGTCTCCATGATTATCGATCCTGTTTTGGGAAATATCCCCATGTATCGACGCCATACTACACTTCCGATACCGCCAGAGAAATTGTACGCAGATATGATTCTTCTCACGCATGCCCACTACGATCATTTTGACAAGCCCTCCGTATTGAGACTGCTTAAAAACAATCCTAATACGGTTATTGTCGCACCCTTAGGATTTTGGCGTTATCTAAAAGGGCATATCGGTAGAGAAAAATGTGTCGAGTTAAAATGGTGGGAGTCCCTCACGATAGGAGAGATTTCAATCACCCTCACCCCAAGCAAACATTGGAGCAAGCGCACTCCTTTTGATACCAATAAAGCATTATGGGGAGGATATGTGATTCAAGAAAGGAGCCACTGCATCTATCATAGCGGAGATACGGCACGGGGTGAACATTTCAAAGAGATAGGAGAGAAATTCGAGATTGATGAAGCGTTTTTACCCATCGGCGCCTATCGTCCCGAGTCTATCATGAAACACAACCACACCAATCCGCCTGAAGCGCTCGAAGCATGTTCCCAGTTGAGAGCCAAAACACTTATCCCGATCCATTATGGGACCTTCCGGCTCTCCGATGAACCGCTGGATGAACCAATCGAGTGGTTTACCTCTCTGACGAAGACCCATGCCTACCCCTTTGAAACTAAGGTGTTAGAAATTGGAGAGGTTTATCGTTTTAGTACAACGTCCACATTCAAATCAACCTGATCCCGCACCGTTAAAAACATCATTTTAATCGGCTTGATCCCAAAATCGGTCATTTTTAGGGTGCTGGCAACTTTTATGCGTACATTGCCGCCCTCTTCGGTAACCGTCCCCTCAAAGCTCATAGCTCTATTGACACCATGTAGAGTCATCATCCCTTTAAGAATATAACGATCTCCCCCTTTGGCAATGACTTCTTTGACGTCAAAGACCGCTTTTGGAAAACTAGACGATTCAAGCGCCTCGTACATATGAAGATCACGCTTTTTATTGTCGCTGATCAGATCACTCATGAAAACTTCAATCGTCCCTTTTAAGGTCGCAGGAGAAGTTTCCATACTCAAACGCGATGTTGCCCTCTTGGCTACTGGATCGATGCCGCTATCCCCGAATACTTCGGTATGGGCCTTAATCGAACCCGATTCAAAATTCAAATTACCGCCACATACCGACGCCGCCAACAAAATAACAAATAAACCTGCCTTTTTCATCCGATTCTCCTAAAATAAAATGGATAGATCACAGCAAAGAGGGCTAAAACCGCCACGGCGATCCAAAGCTGATGCTCTAACGCTACAATATCGGCTAAAGATGCCGCCCCCCACCCCACAGCAACCATGGCAATACCGACAGAGTGGACGTCCCGCATTTGGGTTAATTCACGAAACACTAAAACATTATAATACGAAATAGCGATGGGATAGATAATGGCAAGGGCTAAGGGCTGCTGCCAACCATACAATCCATAACTGACTGCAAAAAGCCCTAAGATGACGATACTGCTTTGCATCAATGGTCTGCTGTAGCGATACGCCAGATAAACACCCAGAAGATGAGAGGTGATAATAAGCAGGGTAAAACGGCTCCAAATATCCATATCACCGGAACGGTTCAAGGTCTCAAAAAGTGCTGAATCGGCAAAAATCCACACCATCATAACGCCGATCATTTTCCAATGAAGGGCAGTTTTGTGTTCGATGACTTTAGGAGAAAGTAGCGAAAAATAAAGCGCTATTAAAGATACTATAGGAAGGACAACGGCAATCATCCTTCTCTCCTCAAACGGATACGAATACAATGCCGTTCCTATCGCATAAGAAATTCCAAGCCCCACGGCAAGACTTTTACGGCTTTGCCCTCTAAAAGCATGCAGCATCAGGGGTGTCGTGTATCCCACAATTACCCCAAGGACCAGCAGTAATCCAAGCGAATAGTTTGGATAGATCCACGAAATTAGGATCTGGGCTCCAAACATAAAATAAAGCTCTTGTCTAATCTCATGATGCTTCCAATATGCGGCAAGCAAACTCCCGATCACCCCCCCAATAGGAAGAGGATACAGATCATGCAGGTGCGAATCAAACGCCCCAACAACCCCCGTTTGTGCGATTAGAAGATAATAAAGGAGCTGCGAACTCAAGACCAAAACGAGCATATTCATTTGCGCAATCCCCAAAAATAGATCATCGCATACACGCCGTCATAAATGGCGATGAACAATGCCAGTTCATCCAAGATTCCGGCCATATACAGTGCTGCAAACGTCGAGGAGAGGATGAGACGAATGGTCGCGCTAAGACGTGCCATTGTCTCTGCATCCCCATGAATCCCCTCCCAGTGGATCATCCCTGTTCCCATAACAAACGCAAATACAACGTACTCATAGGTCCCGCTAAAGGCAAACCCTAATAATCCAAAGAGCCACCCTCCGGCGATCATAAGGGCCACCCCCCCAAGGGCATCCCCTAAAAATCCAATCCAATGGTAGATTTTTAACGGAGATTTCAACGAGATGGGAATTCTGTCAAAAAGAATTTTTAGGATTAATGCCACAAGCATTGTCCCAAATACCGTACGTACATTCAAAAAATGTTCAATGGTTCCACTCATCAATCCCGCTTCAATCAGTCCTGCAACGGATAGAGAGAGCGCCATCAAACTCATCAATACCGTCCAAAGAGTCGCATAAAAGCGTCGAAACAAAGAGGGAAGTAGATGATAGGCGATGGAGAGTGCCATAAAAGCCACTCCCAACCCCATGGCAATATGGGCATGACCCACCACTAAATCGTTACGATGGATCAATTCTCGAAGCTCAGGGATAAAAAGAAGGTTCCCTTGCACATCGACAAACACAAAAGCGGCTATCGAGAAAAAGAGGTAGGGATTGCTTTTAAAACTCACCCCGGCATCGCGCATCCAACTCCACAATAATGGCACGTACAAAAAAGTCAGATACTGAAAAAACCACTCTTCATTGTAGCTCAGATTATGGAAAAAGTTACGGATGATCAATGAAAAAATATACCCTGCCAACGGAACGATCCAAAGCCAATGATGGCGCGGGACAAACGGTTTTGTCGAAGAGAGCTTAATGAGCAAATAATAGATTGGGATCAAGGTAAAACTCATCCCCAGCGTGTTGTCCCCATGCGGTCCTATGAGGGTTTGCTCTACTTGTCCATAATCGGGATTCATCAGCACCACCAAAGCAATCGGTGCGGCAATAACGGCGATGAGGGAGACATTGACCCATAAAGGGCGTTTTTCATAGCCTCGTAAAGCATCCACCAGTGCCATCAAATAAAAAATACCGCTGAAGGCGAGGATAAAATTGAGCTGATACGGGAAATCATAAAATGGCAGACCTCGGATGTTTCCAAACAGTATCGATATGCTCATAAACAGTAAAAAGACATTCCACGTCAGTACATATTTGGCCAAATATCCAAAGGCTTTTTGAGTCAAAACCCCCTCTTTTTCAAACAATGCAAACGGCAGCATTGAGAGCACTAGCGGAAAAAAACCATACAGCATCTGCGAGATGTGCAGTGATCGTGCACGCTCAGGTGAGAGGAGCGTCAGCGAACCGTCCAGCCCCGCCATCTCAAGGGCATAGACTAAACCGGCTAAAAGCCCTAAAAGCAGCCAAGCAAGCAAAAGAGGGAGATTACGCTCGAGAAATTTTGACAATTTTTCCATCCTCCATCTCTATAATGGTATCGGCATAATCGGCTATTTTTTTGTCATGCGAAGCGACCACAAACCCGGTCCCCTTCGACGAGAACTCTTTGAACAGTTCATACACACCCAAAGCATTTTTCGTATCCAAGTTTCCCGTAGGCTCATCGGCAAAGACAACGGCAGGACGATTGACCAATGCCCGTGCGATAGCAGCACGCTGACGCTCACCCCCCGAGACCTCATCGCTGTACCTGCCGGCCAATCGCGCAATTCCCAAACTTTCCATCAAAGGTTCAACCGCTCCATCATCAAGCGCAGCAAGAGCAATGTTTTCACGCAAGCTCAAATACGAAATAAGATAGTGAAATTGAAACACAAACCCGATGTTGTGCCGTCGAAATACATCAATATTTCCAAGTCTTCCGACATCCTTGCCATCAAAGGTCACCTCTCCGCTCGTAGGATTTAACAGCGTTGAAAGAATCGACAACAGCGTTGTTTTTCCACTCCCACTCTCCCCGATAATCGCCGTAAAACTCCCCGCGTCAATGTCGACATCGACACCGCGTAAAACGTGCTCAATTCCATAATAGTGCTCTAATTTATGGGCTTCGATTTTCATGAACCGCCTCGCTGTATGAGGGTCATCGGATCAATGCGTGCCGCATAAATAGCGGGCAGCAATGTCCCAAACAGCGCCATCAATACGGAAATAATAAAAACGTTCAACGCCAATGAAATCGTAATCTCTCCGTTGATATACCCCTGAAATTTATCCGCATGCTCGATAAGTTCCAGCACGCCAAGGGAAACCCCAAGCGCTACGGCAAACGAAACCAAGGCAATAATCAGCGTTTCCGCCAAAAGTCTGCAGATAATCACGGTAGAAGAGAGGCCTATGGAACGCATGATGCCAAATTCGGCTTTACGGTCATTGACCACCATGCTCATCATGCTCACGATCCCCAAGATCCCCATCAAAAAAGCCATTGCTCCGATCACATCAGAACTTGTTTTGATGATCTTAAACTGGTTATAGGAATCGATAAAGGTGTCCGTTGTTTTTGCCTCGATATCAGGATTTAATGCGTTGATTTTTTGGACCAGCACATCGCTTTGACTCAAATCGTCCAATGTGATCAATACGATCGATGCACTTTTATGAAACAGCATCCCCCCATCCTCTAATCCCATCACGACCCCGCCATCCTCAAATCCAATACGGCTTTTAAACACCCCGCTTACCCCAAATTTTTTCTTCGAGAGAAGTATGCTCTTGGGATGCTTTAGCGTTTCGTAAATTTTAGATCCCAATATCACTTCATTGCTTTTGGGATACGTGCCATGGATCAAGGAGTAACTTTTAAAACGATTGGAGCTCACCCCATAAATACCGACAATAGGAAGCGGTTCAACAGGGGCTGCGCCCAAAATCAACGCGGTTACCTCGCGAACCCCGGTGATCGTTTCAATCTTTGGGACCAACGAGCGGTTAATATCACTGAAAAAAGTATCGGCAATCCCTTTTTGAGTAACAATAATATCGCCATCGGTCTTGAGCATCGCAGAGTACATACTCACCACACCGCCCGATATGGCGCTGATCAGAAAAATTGCTGTGATAGAGACACTCATACTTATAAAGATGAGTGCCGTTTTAAAGCGGTTTTTACGAAGGGCTTTGAGCGGGGTAATCATTTTTCAATGGCTGCTTTGAGTTCGGCTTCAGTA
>DASUNE010000123.1:0-4125 GCA_036277315.1 Sulfuricurvum sp. | reverse complement strand
AGTGCGATGGATACGTTTGTATTGATTCAGGTCGATGTAACGGCAAATGATGAGGCATCCAAAGCCATTAGCAAAAAATACGGGATCTTTGGACCGCCGGCTATTTTGTTTTTTGATGAACAAGGGCAAAACATCGAAAGTGCAACGATCATTGGATTTAAAGAGCCAAAAGATTTTTTAAATCACTTGGAGAGTGTAAAATGACTAAAGCGCTGTTAACCGTATCTCTTATCGTATCGTGTGCATTAGCCGAAATAAAATGGGTGTCAACCTATGATGCAGCGCTCAGTAAAGCCGCAATAGAGAAAAAAAATGTGATGGTGATACTTTCAAAAGAAGGCTGTCCGGCGTGCGAATACATGAATGACATTGTTTTTGAGGAGCAAGCGGTACAAGATGCTTTGAACAAAAACTTTATCCCTGTTTATCTTGATATTCACAAAGACAAAATCCCTTCAGTTCTGGGCTACATCGGCACACCGACTTTTCATTTCTTAAATGCTAAAGGGGAGAAGTTGAAACGTCATGACGGAGCTGCAAATATTCCCACTTTTATGGGAATTTTAAACAGTGTTAAGAAGTGATTTTATTTTTTAGCTTCGACCAGTTTTTCCAAAATATAAAGTTGTAACTCTTTGTTCGGTATCTCTTTTTCGAGCGCGTCAGAATAGATATGGGCTACCTCTTTCGCATGCAGATAATAATTGAAATGGGGAAAATGATTTTCCCATCCTCGTTTTAAAATCTGATGCGCAACCGTATCGATGAGATACTCTTTAAATATAGCGTACATGGCAAAAAACATCCCTGTAAATAAAACGGCCATGATAATCAGCAAATGGCAATCGACTTTTGCCAGTTTTGCATGAAAAAGTATGGCTGGCGGCAGCATGGCAATATGCCAAAGCAGAATAAAAACAATATAGCTTTTTCCGACGCTAAATCGAAAACCGGGAACATTTCCTTCGAGTTTTAAGCCATCTTGATACATTTTATTGGTTTTCAGTAAATCTCTAAAAAGCAATGGGGCATCGGATTGAGTAAAAACGTAGGGGATGATTTTTTCATCCATAATACGATTCGAATTGTTTTTGACCCATGATAATAGTCTAAGCATTAGATTCCTTGATGATTTCACTGACACGTTTTGCACTCCCGTGATTTAGAAGCGAACGCAACTCTCCTGCATCAGTAAAAAATTTCTCTCTGTCCATTTGAAGATAGCTATTATACAGATTTTCTACCGTAACTTCGTCTTGAATAAACTCAGGGTGAAGCGGTTTGTGAAATTTATGCATAAACAAGAGATTTCCAAGTCCGGCATACTCGAGTTTTATGAGGGCACGTCCGATAATATAGTCGAGTTTTTTTGCAACATACACTAAAACGAAAGGGGTTTTGATAAGACATGCTTCAAGTGTCGCCGTTCCGCTGCAGATAAATGCGAAATCCGATGAAGCGAGAGTTGTATGGGCATCATGAGTGACCGTGAAATCGGAAATGTCACCATACAGCTCTTTTATCTTTTCTTCTGAGAATTGAGGAGGGATGACAAGCATGGCGGCACACTCAATGCGCTTTCGTACCTCCCTAAACACATTCATAAGCTTTTTGATCTCACCGGGACGGCTTCCGGGCATAAAGGTAACGATTCCAGTGGGTGCGAGGGATGTTTTGTGTATGGTTATCTCATCGAGAAGCGGATGCCCTACGTATTCGATGGGAGCCAGCGGTGAATAGTATGAGGGTTCAAAAGGGAGAATAGAGCACAGCTTTGTAAGGGTTTTTTCCAACACAGGAATCCGCTTTTTCTTCCATGCCCATGCCTGAGGGAGGATGTAATAAATGATCTCTTTGTGGGGGTAACGCTTGCGAATGGCCTTGGCAAGAGGCAGATTAAATCCCGAAGAATCAATCAAGAGTACTTTATCGGACTCACCCGCAAGTTCTACCATCTGATCTTTCAGACGGAAAAAGAACGGAAGCTTGGTGAGGGCATCCACAAATCCCATAATAGCGGCAGAGCGTAAATCGACGATACTGTCCCCTAGAGAAGCATCAAAAATCCCGCTAAGGGTGACATCCTCCCCCAGTTCTTTAATGAGATAGCGCAGGTGGACATTGGCCGAGTGTTCGAGAGCGGATACCAGCAGTTTCATGATCCTCCATCTCCTTTGATATTAAAGTCTCTTTTGGCAGGAGCAACCGCTTCATTGTATTGAGAGAAAAAGGTGGTAAGGGCATCTATTTGCTTATCGGTGAGTTCAATTGCAAACGGTATCATCATTTGTGCCAGTTGCGTAGTGGCTTGTTTAGCGCGATACCCTTTGAGTTTGTTCTCCAAAAAAGCTTTGCGTCGATAGGCCAGGGGAGGGTACTGATTCGTACCACCCGCTGATATGCCGTGACACCCATTGCACCCATTGGCAAAATAAAGTTTTTTTCCTTGATTGTAGAGCGAAGGGGAAGCCAGAAGCGACGATACCGTGAAAAAAAACAAAATAAACGTGCGCATCTCTCCCCTTCTTTAAACCTTCATAGATTACAATATCATTATTATAGCAAAACACAGGAGCAACCATGGTTATTGCGAATGCACTCATTTGTGATGCACACTCAGAACGCTTAGGCGATGTCAAAATACAAGACGGTGTGATTGTTGAGATTGGTGATTCATTAAGGGATGATGAGATTATCGATGGAAGCGGATGCTATCTTCTTCCTGGACTGATTGATACGAATGTTTCGCTTAAAGATGCGCAGCTTAATGGGAAAAATATTACAGCTTTAGCCGCTACAGCACTTCAAGGAGGGGTGAGTACGGTTGTTCTTAACAGTGACATGATGCCTAAGATTGACAATGAGATTACTTTGGAATTTGTTCATCAGCATCAAAATACAAAAGCAGGGGCCGTTATCGAGTGCAGCATCAGTGCGCTCAATGATGCAGGAACGTTAAGCAATATCGCTATTTTGTTAAAAAAAGGGGCTTTTGCGGTTTCAACTTCGACCCTTTGTGATTACAATCTTATTAGCCGTATTGCGCAATATCTCCAAATGCACAAGAAACCTCTTTTTTATACATCTGTAGATAAAAGCTTATTTGAAAGTGGTGTGATGGCAGATGGATCTGCTGCTTCTAGACTAGGGTTAAGCGGTATTTCACCCCTCTCAGAGATCGTTCATGTGGCTTCAATGATTGAAGTGGCACGTCATTTTGGGATCAAGATCATATTTAAAAGCATTACAGAGCCGCGAAGTATTGAGTTGATTTCAAAGGCCATAGCTTCAGGTATTGATGTGGCGTGCGAAGTGGGTGTGCATCATCTGCTGAAAAATGACTCAGCGTGCATAGGGTACGATTCGGATGCTAAAATCAATCCTCCTTTGGTGAGTGAAGAGAAACGGTCCTCTTTAATCCGTGCGCTTAAAGCAGGGGATATTCATTCGCTAAGTGCCTTGCATCAGCCCAATTCGGATATACATAAAGATATTACGTTTAATGATGCCAGTTTTGGGACAACATCGATAGGGGAATATTTACCCTTGTGCTATACCTATCTTATTAAAAATGAGATCATCAGTATGAGTCATTTGATGGAGCTTGCCTCTAAAAATCCTGCCCAGAGTGTTGGGATGAGTAAAGGGGCCATTGAGATTGGGATGCCTGCAGATCTTATTCTTTTTAATCCGCATAGCATGACGCAGGTGACGCACCATCATTCACTCTATAAAAATGAGATACTTCATGGACGTGTCATGATGGCAATACAAGGGGAAGCAATAACACGGTTTTAAAGTGACCGGACATTCCTAAATTCTGCGATTTCTGCTTCGACCATTTCATCGATCATAATGGTATAGAGTTTGGTCAGGAGATTGGGAGAAACGCCAAATTCCATAGCTCGCATACGAACACGATCCATTACCGCGTCCATTCTCTCTTTTCCTTTTATGTCATCAACCGAATGTTTAAACTGTGCCGCTTGTTTGACGTATGCATTGCGTGCTGCAATCAGTTCTACGATTTGGTCGTCAAGACGGTCGATGTGTTCACGAAGATCTTCGAGGCTCTTACATTCTTCTGTTTTCATGAATGATATCCTTCTAATTTATGATACGTAT
>DASUNE010000122.1:0-4727 GCA_036277315.1 Sulfuricurvum sp. | reverse complement strand
CCTGCCGTCAGCAAATATTTAATGATCAACCAAGACATTAGCGCCCTCTTCGGCTATCTTCACGTCGCTGGCTATTACTGCGCCCTTCGCTGCGGTGGCTGGAACTGTCACGCTTTTGCCCTTGAGGCTTGCCGCTTGGAGAGTGACCGCCGCCACGGTTTCCGCCGCCACCACCGCCGCCACGTCCCTGAAGGATAGGCATCGCCATGATAGAAGGGTCCGGCTCAAAACCAGGAATAATATCACGATCAAGTTTACGATTAATCAAACGTTCGATTCCCTTAAGATAATCATACTCATCCACACACACGAGAGAGATTGCTTCCCCTTCGTTACCTGCACGTCCGGTTCGGCCGATACGGTGTACGTAATCCTCAGGGATGTTTGGTAATTCGAGATTGACCACGTGAGGAAGCTGATCGATGTCCAATCCGCGTGCTGCAATATCGGTGGCTACAAGAATCTTAACCGAACCATTTTTGAAATCAGCTAATGCTTTGGTACGCGCGGCTTGACTTTTGTTACCGTGAATAGCGGCTGCACTGACCCCGATTTTTTGAAGATAATCGGAGAGCTTGTTTGCTTGGTGCTTGGTACGGGTAAAGACCAATACCTGCTCCCAATTGTTTTCTTTGACCAAGTGACCGAATAAAGCACTCTTTTTAGCACAATCCACCAAGATAACGCGTTGGGTTACCAGTTCACTAGAGGTATTACGACGTGCGACTTCGACGATGGCAGGATTGCGCAGAATCGACTCGCACAAAACTTTGATCTCATCCGAATAGGTTGCCGAGAAAAGAAGGTTTTGACGCTTTTGTGGCAAGACGGAGATAACACGGCGAATGTCTTTGACAAATCCCATATCCAGCATACGGTCAGCTTCATCGAGGATCAACATCTCTACATTTCGCAAATCAATCGTTCCCTGAGACATATGGTCCAAAAGTCTTCCAGGAGTGGCGATGACGATATCGACCCCTTGGCGCAATGCCGCGACTTGCGGCTGCATTCCAACACCGCCGAAAATGACGGTACTTTTAAATTTGAGATATTTTCCGTACGTTTTGACACTCTCGCCCACTTGAGCCGCAAGCTCACGCGTTGGGGTCAAAATAAGGACACGCACATGTCGCGGTGCTTTTGGATTGTGCACTTTGCGAGAAAGAATCTCCAGCATCGGCAGGGTAAATCCCGCTGTCTTACCGGTACCCGTTTGAGCACCTGCAAGCATATCACGCCCTTCAAGAATAAAAGGGATTGCCTGTGCTTGGACAGGAGATGGTGTGGTGTAGCCTTGATCAGAAATTGCCTTTAAAATCGGCTCTGATAGTTTTAAGTCTGTGAATAACATTGATAAAGTTCCTTTGGGTGGTTCAAGCAGACAAACAATGCAAGGTTATTAAAGAGTGCAGATATTGAGCGGCTTTACGGACTTGTCCGTTTTGATAGCCGCATTATAGCGAGTTTTAACGCAAACGCATAGCCAACGTGCGCTTATACTCTTCTAAATCAAAGGTCGTTACCCGTGCTACCCCGCTTTGCACGGCAGCTTGCGCGACACTGGAGGAGACTTCGACAATCAGCCGTTTGTCAAAAGGTTTGGGGATGATGTACTCTTTTCCAAACACCAGCTTCGTTTTATATATCTCATTGAGGTACTCAGGGATTTCGGCACGGGCCAGTTGCGCCAATGCTTTGGACGCGGCCATCTTCATCTCGATGTTGATAATACGGGCTCGCACATCCATCGCACCGCGAAAGATAAACGGGAAGCCCAACACGTTATTGACTTGATTGGGGAAATCACTTCTACCTGTTGCGATGATGGCATCCGGGCGGGCGGCTCTCGTCTCTTCGGGAAAAATTTCAGGAGTTGGATTGGCAAGGGTGAAAATAATCGGTTTAGGATTCATTTTCGCGAGATGCTCAACCGTAAAACTTCCGGGTTTCGAGAGACCTACAACGACGTCCGCTGCGACAAACGCGTCATCCAGTGTCATCCCCTCAGGGGCTAAAAACTCTCTTTTTTGCTCATTTAAATCCGATCGTCCAGCATGGATCAGCCCTTTTGAATCGCTCATAAAGATGTTTTGCACCCCCATAAAACGATAAAGACGTGCACAGCTGATCGCCGCAGCCCCTGCACCGACGACAACGATACGAATATCTTTCAATTCTCTATTGGTGAGTAGGCATCCGTTCATAATTGCTGCGCTTGAGATAACGGCCGTTCCGTGCTGATCGTCGTGCATGACCGGAATATCCAGACGCTCCACCAACCGCTTCTCGATCTCGAAGCACTCAGGAGCTTTAATATCCTCGAGATTAATCCCTCCGAAGGTTGGAGAAATAGCCGCAACGGCATCACAAAAACGCTCGATATCCGTTTCGTCTACTTCGATATCAAAAGCATCCAAATCACTGAACTTTTTAAAAAGAACCGCCTTTCCTTCCATGACCGGCTTGGAAGCAAGGGCACCGATGTTTCCAAGACCCAAAACAGCCGTACCGTTGGAAATAACCCCGATAAGATTGCCTTTGGACGTATACCGATACGCATCATCAGGATTTTTTTCGATTGCCAAACAAGGGGCTGCAACCCCGGGAGTATAGGCGAGACTTAAATCCCCTTGCGTCGCAAACGCTTTGGTGACCTGCGTAGCGATCTTCCCTGGAGAGGGGAACTCATGATAATTTAATGCGTTTTCATTGATCGTTGTATCGCGGCTCAAAAGGTGCTCCAAAAATTAGATGGACAAGTCTACACTAAACAATATTAGAGTCACTCGTGGGTTAAACTTTTTCACAAAACTCTGCCAGCAACCCTTCACGAAGCCCTGTGTACATTTCAACACCAACCAATTTTTTAACGATGGCCAGACCAAAGCAGATTGCCGTTCCCGGGCCGCGAGAGGTCATAATATTGCCGGTTTGAACGACAGCGTTTTCATCCCCTCTGTATCCCGCAACACGGATCTCTTTTTCGACACCCGGATAACAGGTGTACCCTTCTTTAAGAACACCTGCCGTGTAAAGTGCAAACGGCGCAGCACAAATCGCCCCGATATTTTGCCCTTTTGCGTTCATCTCTTTGAGCAACGATTGAACCGTAGCATCATGGGCAAGGGCTTTTGTTCCGTCCCATCCGCCAGGAAGAACGATCATATCAAGTTCATCTGCACCAATGCCCTCAATACAGCGGTCACACTGGACCGTAATACCGTTAGCCCCTTTTACAAGCATATGCTCATCCAATGCACCCATAATCACTTCAATACCCGCACGACGCAGTACATCGATGATATTTACCGCTTCGATCTCTTCAAAACCTGCTGCAATAGGGATTAAAACTTTTGCCATGATCACTCCTTTTTAAAATATTATATCTTAGTTTGAATGTTAGTCTGTCGTGAATGATTTAGGATTGCAATAAGGAGGGGGAAAGTGGATTGCGGACAATATCCGCAATTTAACGAAGATTTATTTTACTTTTTCCATGTATTCACCATCGACGGTGTTCACGCGGATAATGTCACCTTCAAGCAAGTGGTAAGGAACTTGTACCACGGCACCGGTTTCGAGGGTTGCCGGTTTTTTAGAACCGCTTGATGTGTCGCCTTTGAAGTTTGGAGGAGTTTCAACGATTTTGAGTTCCATAATCTCAGGTGCTTCAACACTGATGGCTTTGTTGTTGTGGAAAACGATTTGAACGTTTGTGCCGTCTTTGATCCATTTGCTTGCATCTTCGCACTGCTCATAGCTAAGACCCAACTGCTCAAAACTCTCATTGTCCATAAACTGCAACATCTCACCGTCATCGTACAAAAACTGCATTGTTGTGTGTGCCATATTAGGAACTTCGAATTTGTCGCCGGCGTGAATCGTTTTTTCAACCACTTTACCATTCAAAAAACTTTTCACTTTACAACGGACAAATGCTGCACCCTTACCCGGTTTAACGTGTTGAAAATCGATTACTCTGTACGGTACACCCGTAATCTCGAGGCGTACCCCTTTTTTGATATCGCCCATTCCGATCGTTGCCATGTTTTTCCTTCTGTTAAATACTGTATTAATCGAATTTTACCCGAATTGACTTTGAATTTCAAACCCGAATCCTTTTATGCTATTATCTTGTAATATTTAATAATCTTTTTAAATCGTTTAAACTTTTAAACAGTATAATCATCTTATTTTTAATATAAGTATCAAAAATACATCACAAAGGATGGTCTTTCTCATGATAGTTTCCTTTCAACGGGTTAGCCTCATAGTATCCCTGGGATTTTTTTATCTAAACGCTGTTCCTTTGTCTTTGGATGACGCAATTGTCCTGCTAAAAGAGCAGAATTTAGAGATCAAAGCATCGGGGCTGGACGCCAAAAACGCTCTCACCAATATCAAACTCTCTCAAGGGTATCACTACGGTTCACTTGACTTTACTCAAAATGCTGTCCGTTCCAATGATGCGGGAAATGTGTTTGGATTGAAACTCAGTTCACGGGAAGCGAGTTTTGGAGATTTTGGATTTGCAGAGTTTGACAATACTAATCCTAATATTCTTACCCTTCAGCCTAAAGAGCTAAATTACCCCGGTTATCAAAACTTTTTTCAAAGCAAACTGACGTATTCTATCCCCCTTTATACGGGGGGGAAACTCAGCAGTTATGAAAAAATTGCCGTAGAGATGGAAAAGATCAAACAGCTTGACACCGCCAATGTAA
>DASUNE010000121.1:0-2598 GCA_036277315.1 Sulfuricurvum sp. | reverse complement strand
GCATCGGTATGAAGATCATAGAGATCGTTTAAGTAAGCCAATCCATAACGCTCCGACTCAAAGGTTCGTTCCGCCAGATCAATGGTGCAAAGCTGTCGATTAAGTAACACCCCAAGACCCACACGATCCATCATGGCAGAGACAAATTTATAATCAAACTTGGCATCATGACCCACAAAAACAGCATCTCCCAAAAAGAGGCGAAAGTCACTCATAACCTTTGAAAGTGGCGGTGCTTTGAGGGTATCTTCAACGGAAATCCCTGTGATTTCAGAAATCTGATCCGAAATAGAGTCGCAATACACCAAGCTTTCAAAGGTATCGATAATCGTCCCATTTTGAAATTTTACGGCACCAATCTCAATGATTTGATGGTGAGAAATTTTAGACCCATTGGTTTCAACATCGACAATACAAAAGAGAGTCTGTTCTATGGGCATGATCGCAGTGCGGAATTTATAGGTGTCGCCATCTAAGATAAGATTCATCCCTTGCGCTCTGGCCATTTCAAGCGCAAGGTCATTTCCAAATTTGAGTTCAAATTCCTCTTTAGGAATCCCGTTTTTTGCAAGACGATTGAGCACTTTTACGTCCAAGGAGGTCATGATTTGGCTCTTTCGATAAAATCAGCAACTTTTTGAGGGTCTTTTAACCCTTTTGACGCTTCGACACCGCTGCTGACATCAACACCGTAGAACCCATACTTTTTGATCTGTTCAACATTGTGAGGATCAAGTCCCCCTGCGAGGATAATTTTTGAGCAATCTATTCCCTCAAACCATTCGATATTGAGACGTTTTCCGCTACCGCCGTAGTTTTCGCAATAGGCATCAATGAGACGATACTCATTGGCAAAGCGCAGGACATCTTCTTGTGTGCGAGCACGAACGACTTTGAGTGAGGGAAAATGAAGTTCGGAATAAAAACTCTCCTCAACCTCAAAATGAATTTGAGCTAACGTGCAGCCGGTTTTCAGGCAGATAGAACGAATGTTATCCGGCGTTTCATTGACAAAGAGGGCTACTTTCTCGATAAAGGGAGGAAGTTGAGCAATAATTTTTTGTGCAGCTTCAGAAGTGATGTAGCGCGGAGAGTCTGGGTAGAAAACGAATCCTAAAGCATCCGCTCCGACCTCGATCGCTAATAATGCATCTTTTAGATTGGTGATACCGCAGATTTTAACTTTCATATTGCCGTTTAAATCCGCAGGCTATCAATGGCTGTTTTATAGTTCTCTGCCCCAAACACATAGCTTCCTGCGACGCACACATCCACACCGGCAGCTTTAAGCATCTCGATATTGCTGCTGCTGACTCCTCCATCGATTTCGATAAGACAATTTGGATTGATTCGATCCCGTAAAACTTTTAGACGTTTGATTTTTTCGACAACGGTAGGGATGAATTTTTGACCGCCAAATCCAGGATTAACGCTCATCACAAGGACCATGTCCAGATCTTCCAACAAATACTCAATGGCTTCAGCGGGAGTGTGAGGATTTAAAACAACCGCAGGTTTAATCCCCAATGAACGAATATACTGCACCAAGCGGTGCGGATTTTTCTCTTCTTCGATATGAAAGGATATGTAAGCAGGTTTTAGAGGAGCGAAAAGATCCACAAAAAAAGTATTGTTTTCAACCATAAGGTGGATATCCAAAGGCTTGGTAGCTGCTTTGGCTATGGCGCTGACAACGACAGGCCCGATCGTCATATTGGGGACGAAATGGCCATCCATTACATCGACGTGAACCAGATCACATCCAGCATCACAAATAGCACGAACATCACGTGCAAGATTGCCAAAATCGGCAGAAAGGATACTGGGTGCAATGAGCATAGGTTAAGCCTTGTATTTTTTTTGACATTCTATCGAAAAAGTCATCGTGTCAGGAAAAAGATGAAGGTTTGTCCTTCAAAATCCAAATCGACCTGAACCCCTTTTTTATTTTGAGCGATTTCAAGCAGGGTATTAATATCTGCATAGGTTCGAGGCAGCGTGATGTCGAGGCGCATTTTATTTTCACTTAGGAGTACTTTGGCACGACCGCCGATAATGTTCACAAACTCAGCCAAGGAGTCGAGAATGTCCTCTTCATTAATGTCGCCGCTTCCTACGAGAAGCTCACAGGCCTTTTTCGCGATGCTATTGGGAAAAATAAGAATAATCAGTCCATCCAGATCTCCGTAAAAACCGATGGAACTGGCAACTTGACTGGTCGTATTCTCAATGGTGAGCGGTTGAATTTTAACACTTTTTTTAGTTGCTTTGGCATTGGTCATCATGGCGATCGTAGAGACGGTAGCATCAATAAAGTGGGGAAGCTCATTGACCAGCGCTTTTGTGAGAGTACGTTGTTGTTTGGTGGTTGCTCCGCCGCCCCCTCCGAGGTCGCTTAACAGCTCTTTATTTTTTAGGATTTCATCCATGGTATTAAAAAAGAGGATGCCGGCATCCTCAAGATCGTATTTAAAGGTTTCCGGGGTTTTTTCGAAAGTGAGACCGACAAAGCAGATCGTCGCGTTGTATTCAGCCGCTGAAGAGGCTAGCTTTGTGAAAAAATTGAGGGCGTGGACGTTCATAGAGACGACTTTGTAG
>DASUNE010000120.1:0-4750 GCA_036277315.1 Sulfuricurvum sp. | reverse complement strand
ATACAGCCCAAGTGGGTACACAATCCGATCATAACAGAGTAATAATGATCGCCGACTTTGACACTGCGGCCATCGGTTGGTTTCATCTCTTCGGTATATTTCAAAATAAAAATTGGTTTACCGCGCCATACGGCAATTTCTAACTTGTTAGCTTCCAAGCTTGATACATCTACAGTCGTAAAACCAGCGGACATAACGCTAGGCAACGGATCCCACGTTTTCTTCATCGCGATGAGCGAGGCAACCCCGCCTACAGCAGCGACGGCACCGAAGGCTTTGCCGATAAAACCTCTTCTGCTTTCATTCTCCATCATCTCTCACTTAATCTAGAAATTTAACCCACCATCATAAGATATAAAGGTTTAATTTTCTATGAAACAAGGGCTTTTCGGATGAATTCTATAATCGACTGGTTGCTTCTTTGCCTATTTTGATAACTATTTGATAAAGGATGATCTAGAACGTCCCTAAGCTGCTCTTGATTGTAACCATCGACAATCGGAATTCCCATGGATTCAAAAAGGGGAATAAAATCTCGCGTATAATCGGGACGCTGTAAATAAATAGGACGTCCACCCCCTAAGAAGTTTTGCAATATCGCCATGGGTGAAGCACTGATCAGTACATCGGTATGACGAATCACCTCATCATACTCTTCGCTCTCATGAATGGTTGTAAAACTCTCTTTAAGGGCATTTTCATACCCCAAGAAGTGATAATATCCCATCAAAAGCTCCATCTTGTAGGGGGCAAATAAGGCTTGATGGCGTTCGAGGTCTTTTTCATAATCATCATCACCAAAAAATAATGCCATGGGAATCGTCTTAGATAACACCTCTTGGTACTTTGGATCTACGACAATCCCTTTGCACGTTTTTTCACCTTCCAAGTAAGGAGAGATCAAAAACTCTTTTTCCAAACGGGTCTCATGCGGATCATCACCAATACGGATAAACGTTGAGAAAAAACGGCTCATATCTTCATGCAATGTAGGATTTAACTCCGCGGAATCAACGATGATCTTGTCTCCGTGATGGGCGATTTGAGGGATATTACGGATGAGATCAAGCCCTAAAGCTTTCTTGATCCCATATTTTCGAGCTTCCCCGGCAATACGGTAGTCCGAACACAATAACGTAATATCCAAATCGTTCAGCTCATTTAAAATCGCCGCCGCACGACGAAAACGGTCCAAGCCGATACGGTGACCTGTGTGGACATAATAAAACAATCTCATTTTTTTCCTGCCATCTTGATGTAGATTTGTAAAATATCCAATGCGGCAGGGGTCATACCGCTGATTTGTGATGCGGCTTGCAATGTCGGCGGATTAAACCGTCCGAGTTTATCGACGATCTCATTTGAAAGACCCGAAATCGATTTAAAATCAAAATTTTCAGGGATAGCAATGTGCAGCATCCGTGACATCTTTTCAACGTCTTCGCTTTGTTTTTCCACATAGCGGGCATATTTGGCCTCGATCAAAATCTGCTCTTGTATGTAGGGATCAAGATCACCAAAGCTTGGAATAAGCGCCAACAATTTATCCAACTCAAAACTTTTACGCGAAACAAGCTGTGTCGCGGCGATCCTGTCACTTATTTTTTCTTCATCGATCGACTCTAAAAAGGCTAAAAACTCTTTCGTCGGGGTAAAAATCGTTTCATCCAAAAGGGCCATCCCCTGAGAGATTTGAAGTCGTTTTTTCTCGATTTGCTCCATCTGCTCATCATCGATCAATCCCAAAGCATGACCATAACGTCCCAAACGCAAGTCCGCCGTCTCTTCACGCAGCAGCAAACGATATTCAGCACGAGAGGTAAACATGCGATACGGCTCTTTTGTCCCCTTGGTCACCAAATCATCGATCAAAACCCCAATGTAGGCTTCATCACGGCGCAAGATAAGAGGCTCTTTCCCCTGAAGGGACAAAGCGGCATTAATTCCCGCCATCAACCCTTGTGCGGCTGCTTCTTCGTAGCCGGTTGTTCCATTGATCTGCCCTGCACAATAAAGATGTTTCAATTTTTTGGTCTCAAGGGTATGTTTAAGTTCAGTAGGATCGACATAATCGTATTCGATCGCATAGCCGTAACGGACAATCTTAGCGTTTTCCATCCCGTGGACAGAATGAATCATTTCCCGCTGTACATCCGGCGGTAACGATGTACTCATCCCGTTGATGTAACATTCCGTATTCTCTGCCGTTTGCGGTTCGATAAACAGATGATGGCGCTCTTTGTCTCGAAAACGGTTAACTTTGTCTTCGATACTGGGGCAATAACGCGGGCCTACTCCCTCGATTTGTCCCGTAAAAAGCGGAGCACGATGAAAATTTCCCTCGATTAAACTATGGGTATCTTCGTTGGTATAGGCAATGTAGCATGGAAGCTGTTTTTTCTCACGCGCAAATTTTTCACGGTCGGTGCGAAAACTGAACGGATTGGGAAGGGTATCGCCGTCTTGGATCTCCATGACACTAAAATCAATGGAAGAGCTGTCAACACGCGGACATGTCCCTGTTTTAAGCCGTCCGACATTCAATCCGTGTTCGCGAAGAGAGTCGGTAAGTCCTTTGGCGGCAAACTCTCCGAATCGTCCCGCTTCTTGACGTATCTCACCGATATGGATCATCCCGTTTAAAAATGTCCCTGTTGTCATGATGACACGCTGTGCACGGTATTCGTTCAACAAATGGGTACGCACACCAATAACCGTATCATTTTCTATGATCAACGACGTCACCGTCTCTTGGACAAGAGACATATTGGGAGTCGTAAGAATCTTGTTTCGTGCGATCACACGATAGTGATCCATATCGATCTGTGCGCGGCTTCCCCGCACTGCCGGACCTTTGGTGATATTGAGAATACGAAACTGTATCCCCGCTTCATCGGTTAGCAATCCCATCTCACCGCCAAGGGCATCGAGTTCACGGACCAAATGCCCTTTTGCCAAACCGCCCACAGCAGGATTACAGCTTGTCGCCCCAACTTGCTCAGCTAACATCGAGACCATCAGAGTGTTATGTCCCATACGAGCAGAGGCGAGCGCAGCTTCAATTCCTGCGTGTCCGCCACCGACTACGATTACGTCATATTGCATATTTGACTTCTTTTACTATAAATTATTGGCACAATTATAACCGTTCTAGTTGAAAGCACTAAAATCTAAAGCAAAAACAGTATAAAATTAAGCAAAATCTTTGATGCGAGAGATGCAATGGACAAACCTAAAACGTTAGAAGAACTCTTAAAAGATTATGATCCAACCCCGATCGAATTCGACCCTACTGTCGATGGAGATAAAGAACACCTTATTCGGGATGATCTTTTAAAAGAAAAAGAACGGATAAAAGATGTTATCACTAAACTTAAAGAAAAAAACCGCGGGGATCGAAAAGTCAGGCGTTAAAGCTACATCGGTTATAATTTCTCAAAAATGGATACAATCATGCTCCAAACCGCATTTGATGCTTTTAATGCACACAATTATTCCCAAGCTCGCAGACTTTTTGAAACACTTTCAGAACAGAACCATCCCACCGCCCTCTCTTCTCTAGGATTTATGCACCAGCAGGGGCTGGGTGTTGATACGGATCTCACCAAAGCATATGACTATTATTTGCGTGCGGCTGATCTGAATGAACCGACCGCTCTTTTCAATCTCGCCCTTATGTATGCCGACGGGATTGTCGTGACCCACGATCAATTCAAAGCGCATGAGCTGCTGATCCGTTCCGCCGTTTTAAACTTTCCCCAAGCGCAATATGAAGCAGCCCTTAGTTTGGATCGAGGCTTAGGATGCGTTCAAAACTTCAGCGAGGCAGCATTTTGGTACGAAGAAGCCGCCAAACGCGGTCATGCCGGAGCCTTTAACAACCTCGGCGTTCTTCTCAAAGAGGGGCATGGCGTAGAGCAGGATTACCCCAAAGCATTCATCTGTTTTTCACGCGGTGCACAGCTCAATCTCGCAGAAAGCCAATACAATCTCGGACTCATGTACGACCAAGGATTGGGATGTGATGCGGATCATGACCAAGCTCTCGAATGGTGCCGAAAAGCGGCCTACAACGGTCACGAAAAAGCCAAAGCCATCATTCAAAATCTTCAAGAAGAGGGGAAAATTGTATGGTAAACAATACGATTGGCAAAGGGTTTGCGTGTTTACAGGGTTAATCCGTGAAATGGCACATGTCAAAAGCTTTGAGGGAAATCGCCTGTCGCTTCGTTCCAGCTACAAAGCAAAATTGGGCGATTCAATCGCCATCAACGGCACATGTCTATCGGTCGTGAGTATCGAAAGCGATGGATTCACTGTCGAACTCTCACCTGAAACGCTGGACCACATCGCTACGGAAAAGCTCAAAGGGAAGGTTCACATCGAACCCGCCATGATGATGGGCGATCGTTTCGAAGGACACATCGTCCAAGGGCACATCGATACCATCGGAACCGTCCGCTCTATCACAGACAACGGCAACAGCTTTGACGTCATCATCGACGTTGATCCCAAGTTTATCGCCCTCATCCCCCCTAAGGGATCGATTTCCATCGATGGGGTCAGTCTCACGGTCAATGAAGTGATGAAAGACGCCTTTCGCCTCACGATCATCCCCATCACGATGCGAGAAACCCTGTTTGGAAGTTACAAGAAAGGGACGCGGGTCAATATCGAAACCGATGTTTTTGCCCGCTATATGCATCACATTCTAAGCGCATCCAAGAGCAAAAAAGATATGAGCTGGAAT
>DASUNE010000119.1:0-5002 GCA_036277315.1 Sulfuricurvum sp. | reverse complement strand
CTGTTTGCCGGATGGATACGATTCGGCATGGATGAGTCAATTCTTGGATTGTTTTGGGGAGGAAGATATTGTAAAAATTCTTTCCAAAATAGAGAACTCCATGGATGAAAACGGAAAAATTTACATTTTGGAGCCGATGTGGGATCGACAGAGATATGAAACTTCGGCCTATTGCCTTATCAATACCTCTCCCTATTTTACGGCAATGGCAAACGGCAAAAGTAAGATGTTCAATCTGGGTGAATTAACGCGCTGTATCGTCAAAGCCGGATTGGTCATTAGCGAAATCCATGATGATGTCGGCTTTTGCCATTCATTAATTGTGTGCGAAAAAAAATCAAAAGGTCAATAAATGCGAGGTTTGTTTCTTTTAATATTCCTGATGGGATCATTGTGGGCAAAAGGTGAATTTATCGAAAAACGGTACATTTATGCATTGGATAAAACGAAAATTTTTAAAGGGTCTATTCTCATTACAGAGGATTCAACCATTGTACGCTACACCTCACCGGAAAAAAAGGTTTTGACCCAGTCCGGAAAAATACTCACCATCGAAGATGTGGAAGCGAAGACAACCCAGACCATTGATCTTTCCAAGCGTATTGATATGAGTCTATATTTTACGTTTATGCGGTCCATTAATAAAAAAGATTTTACGGGACTTAAAACGTATTTTGAGATAAACAAAGAGGGAAACACCTATCATCTTTTACCAAAATCCGATGCGAAACGGGCGATTGAAAAGATGGAGATTACGATGCACAACGATGAGATGAAGCGTATGGTCATTTATTTTACGAACGAGGATATCATTGAAATTGAAACACTTTGAACGTCTTCGTTTTCTTGGCATTGCCCTCACTCTTATCACGATAGGGATTGCCCTTTTTGTTAAATATCCACTGCAAGGGGATATCGCAAAAGCCCTTCCTGAAGATAAATCGACGGAAATCTTATCGCGTTACAACCAGTTTGATTCATCCAAAAAGTTGTTGGTATTGGTGGAAGGGTTTACCTCTCAAAGCCTAGAAAAAGCCATCACGATCAAAGAGAAGCTCTCGGCGCTTAGTGAAGTGGAGAGTGTCTATTTCGGTGCATCCGATATTGATCCCAAGGTGAAGAAATATTTGGCGGATAACTGGTACTATTTATCCGATTTTGACGCAACCCCTTTATCTACGGATGAGGTCAAAAAGAGACTTGAGGCCCTCTCCGCTAAAATGCTCGAAGGGGGTGCCTATACACCGTTGGATACGACCGATCCGTTGGGCTTGTTTGAAGACCCGTCGTTTATGCAAGGTGTGCAAAAAGATGGGATGATGATTGTCCCAAACAGAGGATATTGCGTCATAGCCTCTATTCGTCCCTCGGTGGGAGACATGGAGGGATCTCGCAGATTGTATGATGAAGTAAATACAGCACTGGCTCCTTACAAAGAAGGGATTGTCGTCTTTAGCCCCAATTTTTACAGTGTTGAGAATTCCGCATACATTCAACGTGATGTGGAAAAGATTACCGTGCTCACGATTGTGATGCTCATTGGTGTTTATTTTTTCTTGCTCCGTAACAAAATATTGCTTGTATTTAGTCTGACAACCCTTTTTCTTTCAGGGCTTATGGCAATTTTGGCAGTTAAGTTTATTTTTGCAGATGTGTCGATGCTGGTGGTAGCTTTTGGAGCAGGGATAGCCACGATTGCAGAAGATTATCTTTTTATGCTCTTTCTGAATGATGACTACAAAAAGCATCGTTTTAATTGGGCCGTTTTTTGGGGATTTGTGGCGACGGAAGTTGGGTTGGGTTCTTTGACTTTTATTGATTTTCCTCTTATTTCGCAATTAGCACTTTTTGCCTTTATCTCTTTGGCTGTTTCGTATCTCATCTTTGCCTTTATCTTTCCTCGGTTGGCGTTCTATCATGATGAGGGTTCTCAAAAAAGTGATCTATTTTTTGAAAAACTACACAATCTTCGCCGTATTCCACCGATCGTTTTTACCGTTCTTTCGCTTCTTTTTGTAGCATTATCGGTGTCTAATCTTACGTTTGATTCTAATTTTCGTCATTTGGATTATCAAAATCGTCCTCTTTTGAAAGCGGAAAAACTGTTTGAAGAGACGCTGGGAGAGGACCGAATCCCCCTCATTATTGAAGCTAAAAACAGTGAAGAATTACTGATACGTTCGGAAATCTTAAAAGAACATGCCCCCAGCAGTTACTCTCTCGCGAATGTTGCGCTAAGCAGTGCGAAAAGCGCTCAACGGTTACGTCAAATACAAGGCTATGACTTTACCCAGCTTCGTCAAAATCTGGAAGAGACCAGTACAGAATCGGGTTTCAGGAAAGGGATCTTTCTAAATGCATATTTACCGCTCCAAGAGCTTTCCCCCTACACGCTCGATATCAATGCCCTGCGTGTTTTAGGTACTGAGATTGTCACGACCCATAACGGTGTCATGAGTTTGGCTTACATCAAAACGGATGAGTTAAGCGCCCTTAAGCCGTATCCGTTTTTCATTCCGATTGACGCAAAAGAGATACTCTCGCACAGCGCTACGAAGGCACTCAAAGACTTTACCACTATTTTTGCGGTTGGATTTTCTCTTTTGTTGATTATTATTATTGCGGTTACGCGCCGCCGTGCCCTTTATGCCCTCAATTTTCTTTTCTTTCCTATGTCCGTGATTTTGGTGATGTTTGCTGTGAGCGGAAGTTTTAATCTGATGCACCTTTTTTCCCTCTTTTTGATGATGATATATGGGATAAATTATGGGATCTATCTCTCTCGAGGAGAGATTTCAAACTCTATGAAGGCGGTTATTTACTCGTGTTTGACAACCTTTGCCGGATTTGGAGTGCTGATTTTGAGTGGTGTTCCTGCGGTTCATTCGATAGGAGAAGTGACGATAGTGGGAATTATTGCGATTATGGTGTTGTTTTTTCAACGAGGTGAGTCATGGCGCGTGTAACGGTACTTCAAAACGATGGAACGTCTCTTCAAGAAAGGCTAGATTTTGAGGGTTACCGTAAACATTCTAAAAAAACTTTTATGATCCCGGATGCTACGAATAAGATCACGCAAATTCGCGATATTATGGATGCTTTGCGTGAGGGAAAGATTCCCCTCTTATTTGATGGTGCGATGATGTCAAGTAAGAAAAAAGTGGATGCACTTCTCAATGAGAATGCTGTAGATCTTGATCTTTTGGAGGATGCAGCCGCACTGTTTTTTACCTCTGGTACGAGTGGTAACCCAATAGGGGTAGTAAAAACCGGGGCGCATCTTGAACGTGAAACGTTGACGCATAAAGAGTGGCTAAAAGAGGAACGTTTTGAGCAGTGCCTTGTTACCGTCCCCTTTTTTCATATTTACGGCTTTTTATTTGGACTTTCGCTTCCTGTCTCATTGGGATTGGAGATTGTGACCAAAGAGGATTTTCTCCCCAACGAAATCATTAACCTTTGCGCGAGCAAACCCACATTGTGTATTACTAATCCCGTCTTTATCCGTGCAATGCTACGACTTCGGGATACTATCGATCTCTCAACCACTCTTTTTATTAGCTCCAGCGGTCCGTTAGAACCGCATGAAGCAGTGTTGTTTGAGGAAAAATATTCCACGAGATTAACCCAGCTTTACGGTTCCAGTGAGACAGGCGGGATCGCGATACGTTCTGGGGGAAGTTTCGTTTGGAACGTGCTTGATGGGGTGGAAGTATTCAGTGATGAGGGGATATTGTGTGTCAAATCACCTTTTGTTTCACGTACGGTGTATGATGAGAACTTTGCTGTAATCCCTTCTCCCTTTCAAACCAGCGATATTATTGAGATGGAAGATAACGGGTTTACGATTGTAGGACGTGCGAGCGAACTGGTTAAAATCGGAGGAAAACGACTCTCCATGATCGAGATTGAGACATTTCTGGAGAAAATGGATGGGATTGTCGAGGCATTAGGATTTGTCGAGTATCACCCAGAACAGCTACGAGGAGAAAGTTTGACATTGTATCTTGTCGGTGATGAGGATAAAATTCATAAAACGAGCTTGAAAAAAGCACTGCACGATCATTTCGGAGGGATTCACATTGAGAGTAAAATCGTCATGGTAGAGTCGATTGTTAAAACGGCAATGGGCAAAAAGGTTCGTTCCTCAATGGTGACCCAGTGTTGAATGTGACGAATAAAATACAGCGATTTCGCCCGTTGCTATAATGTTTTTTGATAGGTGTGACGTCGTGTTAAACTCGAAAAGATAAGAGTCGTTAAAGGCGTGTTTGAGTGTGACAGAGATATCATAGTCGCACGTATCAGACCCGGCTAAAAGTTTAATGTTTCGAAACGATGAGACAACACCCGCGGTACAATGAGGTGAAAGAGGAAAAAAACTTGTTCCTTGCGCGGCTGCTTCACAAAACATCGAGAGTGTTGGAAAAAAAGGAAAACGGGTTTCGAACTCTACTTGTATTTCGCTTTGATCTAAAAGTTGCCCGATAAAAATCAGAGGCTCTTTGTGAGGTAAGCGACTATTCATGAAACGAATCCTAATTTTTTAGACAAATGGTAGAATAAACTTACTTAAATATGAGGTATGAGAATGTCAAAACGGGTTTTAGTCGTCTATTATTCACAAAGCGGGCAATTGGAAACGGTTCTCACCGCAATGTTGGATCCATTGATGACGAGTGATGCGATTGAACTGACCATGTTACCGTTGCGTCCCAGTGAAGATTTTGCCTTTCCATGGTCTTTTTGGAACTTTTTTGATGCGTTTCCCGAATCGGTCTATGGTGATGCCCTTCCTAATGTTTCTTTTGAACTGCATGAGCCTGAAAATTTTGATCTGATTATTCTAGGATATCAGCCTTGGTTTCTCTCCCCTTCATTGCCCATGAGTGCTTTTATGAAATCCGATCAAGCAAAAATCATTTTAAAGAATAAACCGGTTATTACCGTAATAGCATGCCGAAATATGTGGATAGAAGGACAAAAGACGATGAAAGAACTT
>DASUNE010000118.1:0-3046 GCA_036277315.1 Sulfuricurvum sp. | reverse complement strand
TGGTTTCTCTCCCCTTCATTGCCCATGAGTGCTTTTATGAAATCCGATCAAGCAAAAATCATTTTAAAGAATAAACCGGTTATTACCGTAATAGCATGCCGAAATATGTGGATAGAAGGACAAAAGACGATGAAAGAACTTGTGTCATCTTGTCAGGCACGCCTTATGGATAATGTTGTCTTGAGTGACCAAAGCGGCCCTTTAGAAAGTTTCATCACAACGCCTCGTTGGATGTTGACGGGTAAGCGAGATTCGTTTTTTGGATTATCCCCTGCCGGTATTTCATCCGATGTAATAGAGAAAAGCCTCCGTTTCGGCGAGGCCATAGTAAGCGGACTCCTAAGAGATGCAGAGGTGAAAAATGAGCCGATGCTGAGAGGATTGGGTGCCGTGCATGTCGATGCGCGTTTTATCGCATCGGAGAAGATTGGAAAACGGAGCTTTCGGATTTGGGGCAGGCTGGTTCGAGTGTTTGGTAAACGAGGGTCATGGACACGACGACCTGTTTTGGGTATCTATGTACTCTTTTTGATTGCCCTTATTGTGAGTGTTGTTCCACTAAACATGGCACTTCAGAGTATTGTTCGTCGTTTATTTAAAGGAAAAATGGATAAAATAATAAGAAGTATAGAAGGACCTTCGGGTCGATAGGTTTGATGAACATGGGCGACGTATACATTACCAAAATAGCAGCATTTTTGCCCAATGAACCTGTGACGAATGATCAAATAGAAGAGGTTCTAGGGCGTATCGGTGGAGTAAAATCACGTGCAAAAAATGTTGTTTTACGAAGTAACGGGATTAAAACACGCCATTATATTCTCGATCCAAAAACACGACAGCCGTTATTCACCAATGCTTCCCTGACGGCTGCGGCTATTCGTGCGTTGGAAGATGAAAATTTTGCTTTAAACGAGATTGGATGTTTGGCGTGCGGTACGACATCTCCCGATCATCTGATGCCCAATCATGCTCTTATGACGCAAGGGGAGTTAGGATTGCATGCGTGTGAAGCGATTGCCACATCCGGTATTTGTCTAAGCGGTATTACCGCGATGAAATACGCTTATATGACCGTGGCATCGGGAGAGCATGCGAGCGCGGTATCGACAGGGTCTGAAACGTCATCCATGGGGATGAGAGCGGAGATGTTTGCGGGTGAATCGAAAGAGGCGGAGGAGTTGGACAAACGTCCAGAGATTGCTTTTGGCAAAGATTTCTTGCGTTGGATGCTTTCGGATGGTGCAGGTGCGGCACTGCTGCAATCTATCCCAAATGCGGATGGAATATCCCTTAAGATCGAATGGATTGACATCCTCTCGTATGCCGGTGAAATGCCAGTATGCATGGTTGCGGGTTCGCATCAAAGAGAAGACGGACATTATCAGCCATGGAAAGAGATTGACTCTTCTTTGTGGGCGGAACAAAATGTTTTTGCGGTCGAACAGGATGTAAAGCTGCTCAATGAAAATATTGTCCATTATACGGTGGAAAAGCCTCTTCAAACGATTATGAAAAAACGCAATTTGAGGGCTGAATCAATCGATTATTTTTTGCCGCATTATTCCTCAGAGTATTTCCGAGACAAGATGGCATCGGGATTGGAAAAAATAGGGTTTGCGATCCCGAGTGAAAAATGGTTTACGAACCTGACTCGAAAAGGGAACACGGGAAGTGCATCGATTTACATCATTCTCGAAGAGCTTTTTAACTCGGGCACGTTTAAAATCGGTGATAAAGTTCTCTGTTTTATCCCTGAAAGCGGGCGTTTTTCAACAGCATTTATGCTGCTAGAAGTGGTATAGATGAAAAAAGAAGAAGCACCGCAGGATGATATCGCCATGTATCAAGGGGGACGAAAAGCACTCTATGCATCGGCGGACGAAGGGAAGTTTGAGATTACCCAAAGCAGCGGCTGGAGCGTTGAGGAGATGGCGACGCTTCAGGCCGTGGATGAGTTTGAGCGTTTAGAACGTGAAGCATATCGGGGGTTTTTAGAAGGAAGCCTGTCACCGCTGGGTGTGTGGATGTATCGCCGTCGCATGAGTCTGGCTACGTTATCCCAATGTACCGGTTTTTGGCAATGGAGTATCAAGAACCATTTGAAATTTGATAAATTCAAGAGGCTAAGTCCTCAAAAAGTCTCTCTTTATTGCGAGGTATTTGATATCAGTGTTGAAGAGCTTTATGATCCAAAGGAGCCACAGTAATGGAACCATTTGTTCACCGGCATTCAGCCCATTGTGAAAGCGGTGTGGTCTCATCTTTGCTGACGCATGGAGGATATCCTATCAGCGAGGCGATGGCGTTTGGGATAGGTAATGGGCTGACCTTTGCCTATTTGCCCATCGTCAAAATCGATGGTATGCCGTTGATCGCGTATCGAATGCCGCCCAAAAGCATCCTCAAAACGGTAGAAAAGCGATTAGGCTTAAGCGTCAAAATCAAAAAATATTCTACTCCTCAAAGCGCGCGTGAAGATTTAGTGAAAATGCTCGATGAGGGTAAACTCGTCGGGCTCCAAACATCGGTCTATTACCTGCCGTATTTCCCTCCTGAGATGCGATTTCATTTTAATGCCCACAATTTACTGGTCTATGGAAAAAATGATGAGGGATTTTTAATCAGCGATCCCGTGTTTGAACATCCGGTAGTCGTGGAGTGGCATGCGCTGGATAAAGCCCGTTTTGCCCGTGGGGTATTTGCCCCCAAGGGTGCGTGCTATACGATAGAAAAAATTCCTCCCAAAATCGATTTAGCCAAAGCCATCAAAAAAGCCATCAACCGAACGTGTAATATGATGCTCTATACCCCTCTTCCATGGGTGGGATTACGTGGAATACGAACGATGAAAAAGGCAATCTTAAAACTTCCGAATCATCCTCACAAACGGTACGCTTCATTGTATTTGGGACATATTATCCGCATGCAAGAGGAGATAGGGACAGGTGGCGGAGGATTTCGTCTGATGTACGCTGCCTTTTTATCTGAGTGTGCCGATGTATTGGGGCGAGATGAACTTAAAACCGCTTCATCCATGATGGGA
>DASUNE010000117.1:0-3265 GCA_036277315.1 Sulfuricurvum sp. | reverse complement strand
AGGGGGTCGATGGTTCGAATCCATCACGAGACACCATGTTTTTTATTTTAGAGTGGCCCCATCATCTAATGGTTAGGATCTCAGATTTTCATTCTGGTCATAGGGGTTCAAATCCCCTTGGGGTCACCACTCTTTAATATTCTTTTACCCCTCTTTTTAAACTTACTCAACAGCAATCTCATTAAAATCTCATATTATACTGTTACCATTGATTCTAAATATTTCCAGAAAGAAATAGCTCATGTTTACCTTCCAAAACATTACGGTGCTCTATGTCGAATCCGATCCCGATTTGCAACACCAAATAGAACAGGCGATGAGAAAACATGACCTGACAGTGTTTGCCACCGACACCGCACTCAGCGCTTATGATCTATTTCGAACCCATAAAATCGATATTATTGTCATCGACTGCAAATCTTCCAATGAAAATGGGCTAGAGTTCATCCGCCACCTTCGCCAAAAAGAGATCCTTATCCCGATCATTGTCACCACAACGGATACGAGTAAAGAGATTCTTCTTCAAGCGATCAATCTCGATATTTCGCGTTGTATTATCAAACCCTATGCGATACACGATCTCCTTGAGGCACTCGAATCCGCCGCCAAAAAAGTGCTCAGCTGTCACCCGTTGTCCACGAACGATCTGGATCATGGATTTAGTTACGATCCGATCAATAAATCGATTATCCGTCCCGACGGATCGGCCGTTCAGCTCTCCAAAAAAGAGTATCTCTTGATTGAGCTCCTGCTCCACAACAAACGGCAAATCATCCCGTATTCGCTGATAGAGAGAAGTGTTTGGCAAGAGGGTTCGATGAGTATGGATGCCTTGCGTACGCTGGTGCGCAGTATCCGCAAAAAGACCTATACAAATATTATCAGCAATCATAACGGCATCGGTTATAAAATTGACTTTTAACTTTAATCCTCCCGGCTATTGTAATTTTTCCTACAAGAACTCATTTTTATTGGTTATAATCGCTAGTAAAAATTTGAAGAGTAAAAATAAATGTTTTTGTTGAACGATTTGACCCTTCTTTACTTGCAAAACGATCCCCTTACTCTCAAAAACACATTGTCTTTTATGCACAAAAACGGTCTTAAAGTGTTCGAATCGGACCACGTCAAAGCAGCTTGTGATCTTTTCCAACATCATAAAATCGATCTGCTGATGGTTGATCTGGATTTGAAGGATGAAAATGGGTTGGAATTCATCCGATTACTCCGCCAAAAAGAGATTTTCACCCCTGCCATTATCGCCGCAGCGGATGTCGATAAAGAAAAATTATTGGAAGCGCTTAATCTAGATATCTCCCACTGTCTGATCAAACCTTATACCCAAGAAGAGCTCCTCAATGCCCTTCACATTGCCGCTAAAAAAGTACATATCTGCCATCCTGTCTCTTATGCAGAGCTGGATCATGGTTTCAGCTACGATCCTATCAACAAAGTAATCAATTCCCCCGATGGGACGACCATAAAACTCTGTAAAAAAGAGCATCTGCTGATCGAGCTGCTTTTACAGAACAGCCATCAGATCATCACCTATGATATTATCGAAGCCATTGTCTGGAAAGAAGATCTCATGAGCATCGATTCACTCCGAACGCTCGTTCGGGGGATACGCAAAAAAACCTATCCGGATATCATTACGAACCATAATGGTGTCGGCTATAAAATCACCGTCTAAGCAAACGGCTCCTCTTTCTTTAAATTGTTATAGCGTATAATACGCTTCATTAGTTGCAAAAGGATTCCCCACGCAGACCCAAGACGTTAAAATCATTTTTATGAGTTTTGTCATCCTTATCGGGATTGGGGCACTATTGCTGATGCTCCCTTTTGCCCACAATGGAGAACTTTCTCTTATCGATGCCCTTTTCACGGCCACCTCCGCCGTCTGTGTGACCGGTTTGATCGTCAAAGACACTCCCGTAGACTTTACCACCTTTGGCCATGTGATTATCCTCTCCCTGATCCAGATCGGCGGTTTAGGCTATATGACAGCCGTCACGTTTTTAGCCCTGATGCGCCGTAAAAAACTGGGATATCGCGACCGTCTGATTCTCAAAGAATCCCTCAACTATCCCGGGATGAGCGGGGTTTTCCGTTTCTTGAAAATCGTTTTTGCCAGCATCGTCATCATCGAAGTAGCCGGTGCAGTGATCCTGACCCTTCGGTTTTGGGCCGATATGCCGCTGGGGGATGCGGTGTGGTTTGGCTTTTTTCACTCCGTATCCGCGTTTAATAACGCCGGATTTTCGCTCTTTAGCGACAATATGATGGGATTTCGGGGAGATTTTATCATCAATGTAACCATTCCTGTTCTCATTATCCTGGGAGGATTGGGGTACTTAGTCCTCTTGGAGCTGTACAACTACCGCCAAAAATCGCTGACACGCATCTCTACGCATACCAAACTCGTGTTATGGACATCAGGAGTTTTAATCCTGGGAGGGATGGCAATCATCCTCTCACTGGAGTGGAACAATCCCAAATCATTCGGGGCGATGGAACCATGGGAAAAGATTACGGCCGCATGGTTTGCTTCGGTGAACTACCGTACTGCCGGATTCAACAGCATCGATTTTTCCACCTTCAACGATTCCGATCTCTTTTTCGGGACCATTTTTATGATGATCGGAGGAAGCCCCGGAGGTACGGCAGGGGGTATTAAAACGACGGCTTTCGCCCTCGCGGTCATCGGAGTGTGGTATACGCTTCGGGGGCAAACGAATCCCCATATTTTCCGTCGAAGCCTCGTCCCTTATCAAATCAATAAAGCGTATGCGATTATCTTTGTCGCCTCTTTTTATGTACTGCTTTCAACGGTTGTATTAAACGAAAGCGAAAGACTCTCCTTTATTCGTACCCTTTTTGAAACCTGCTCGGCCTTCGGAACCGTAGGGCTCTCAACAGGGAATGGGGGAGTATTGAGCTACAGTGCCCTCTTTAGCGATGTGGGCAAACTCAACATTATTCTCTTAATGCTGATGGGACGTATCGGGGTATTTGCCTTTACGATCGTCATTGTCGGCAAAGCGGTGCAAAGCCGCATTAAATACGCAGAAGGAAAGGTTGTACTATGACATACGCCGTTATCGGATTGGGAAAATTTGGATTTCATGTGGCCAAAGGGCTCGCACAGCAAGGAGAGTCTGTTATCGCTATCGATAATGACGAGGAAAAAATTCGTGATATCAGCGAGTACGTCCAAGACGCCATTATGCTGGATTCCACCGATATGCGCGCTTTGCGCGAA
>DASUNE010000116.1:0-2270 GCA_036277315.1 Sulfuricurvum sp. | reverse complement strand
TTTTTGATCAGTTCCGCGATGTTTTGGGTCGAAAAATACCACATCGACGGTATCCGTGTCGATGCGGTTGCTTCCATGCTGTATCTCAATTACGCACGCAAAGAGGGGGAGTGGATTCCTAATAAGTATGGAGGGAATGAGAACCTCGAAGCGGTCGCATTTTTGAAACAGCTCAACGTCAGCCTTTACGGCGAATATTCTGACATCCTGATGATCGCCGAAGAGTCCACCGCCTATCCGATGGTCACCCGTCCTGTCGATGTCGGGGGATTGGGGTTTGGATTTAAGTGGAATATGGGTTGGATGCACGACACACTGAAATACATGAGCTATGACCCTATATACCGTCAACATCATCACGCGCAGCTGACGTTTAGCATGTGGTATGGATTTGATGAAAACTTTATGCTGCCATTGAGCCACGATGAGGTCGTCCACATGAAAGGTTCGCTCATCAACAAAATGCCCGGCGATGACAACCAACAGTTTGCCCATCTGCGATCACTTTACGCGTATATGATGGCCCATCCGGGAAAAAAGCTTCTCTTTATGGGGGGAGAGATCGCTCAATACGCCGAGTGGGATTTTAAACGTTCCCTTGATTGGCATCTCTTAATGTCTCCCTTGCATGCAGGATTGCAAAAAATGGTGAGTGAGCTCAATCGTCTTTATCGAAATGAGCGTGCATTGCATCAGTACGATGAGAAGCGAGAAGGGTTTGCCTGGATTGATGACCAAGATTATCGCTATAATTGCATAAGTTTTGTCCGCAAAAGTGACCATATAAATGAAAATATTTACGTTGTGTGCAATTTTTCGGACGCAACACGGGAAAATTTTCCATTGGGTGTTGCGCAAGCGGGGGAATACATCGAGATCTTTAACTCGCAATCGTTAGACTACGAGGGATGGGATATAGAAAATACCGATTCGATGACAGCAACGGCAGAAGAACGATGTGCCATGCCGTATACCCTTCGTATCACGTTGCCGCCACTTGGGGTCATCTACCTTAAGCATTCAGATTCATCAGGGAGAAAAGAAGTATGATTTTTAGTCACGATTTTAGTGCCAAAGAGAGCCCGGAACGGACCACAATAAAAGACAATGCATTTGCCGTTGTCTCACACGAGCGCTCCAGCGGCACGATCGGTTATTATTCTTTGCCGTCTCACTCCCTGTCCCTTATTGATGAAGTGAATGATTATGCGTCACAGAACCCTTTTTTAGCCGCTATTACGGATATAGCCCTTATCGGGATCGGCGGCTCATCACTGGGGACAAAAGGGATAGACTCTCTGTTGAAATCCAAAAGAGACACGATCAGAAATCTACACTTTTTTGAAAATACCGATCCCGTCAATATCTCTGAAACTTTGGCAACCCTTAAAAAAGAGAGCACGTTGTTTATTGTTGCCTCCAAGTCGGGAACGACGATTGAGACCGTCTCTATTTTGAAAACGGTCATTAGCTATTACGGACTGGATATCGAAGGACTTGACAAAGATCGTATCATCATCATTACCGATGGCGGATCGCCATTATCGCAATTCGCTGATCATTATGGGATGAAGCAGTTTGCGATTGCCCCAAATGTCGGCGGAAGATTTTCGGTCTTAAGCGCTGTGGGGATCGTGCCGTTGACATTGGCAGGGTATGACACCAAAGCGCTTCTTGCGGGTGCGGATACCTTTTTAACCCGTTTTTTTAACCATCAAGAGAAGCATGTGATTGACAAAGCGTGCTTTTTATTTGAGAACAGCAAGACGATTACGACCAATATTGTCTTTGCGTATGCCAATGAACTTGAGAATTTGTGCAAATGGTATGTCCAATTGTGGGGGGAGTCTCTGGGTAAAGTGAATGTTCACGGCACGACGGTTGGTTTGACACCGCAAGCATTGACAGGCTCGGTCGATCAGCACTCTTTTTTACAACTGCTGATCGAGGGACCCAAAGATAAGAGCGTGACGTTTATCCGTATTCACGATTTTGAAAATGATTTACAGATCCCCAATCTCTCTCTCAAATATTTGGAAAAGACCGATTTTGTCAATACTAAAAGCTTCAATGAACTGATTAATCTTCAATGTGACTCGACCAAAGAGAGCTTACAAATAAGCGGGGTTTCTACGGATACAATAACGTTTGAAAAAATCAACGAAGAAAGCATCGGGTCGATAATCATCTATTATGAACTGTTGACCTCTTTGGTGGGGGCTATGATGGAGATCAATCCTTACGATCAGCCGGGCGTTGAGCTGGGGAAA
>DASUNE010000115.1:0-8162 GCA_036277315.1 Sulfuricurvum sp. | reverse complement strand
TGTCGGTGAACGTACACGTGAAGGTAATGACCTTTATCACGAGATGAAAGACTCTAGCGTTTTGGACAAAGTTGCACTGTGCTACGGTCAAATGTCTGAGCCTCCAGGAGCACGTAACCGTATCGCATTGACAGGTTTGACTATGGCGGAGTATTTCCGTGATGAAAAAGGGCTTGATGTATTGATGTTTATCGATAACATCTTCCGTTTTGCACAATCCGGTTCTGAGATGTCAGCACTTCTTGGACGTATCCCTTCAGCTGTTGGTTACCAACCGACATTGGCTCGTGAAATGGGTGCACTTCAAGACCGTATTACCTCGACTAAAAAAGGTTCTATCACTTCGGTTCAAGCGGTATACGTACCTGCGGACGACTTGACGGATCCAGCTCCGGCTTCTGTTTTTGCACACTTGGATGCGACAACGGTTCTTAACCGTAAAATCGCTGAAAAAGGGATCTATCCTGCGGTGGATCCATTGGATTCAACATCTCGTTTGCTTGATCCGCAAATCATCGGTGAAGAGCACTACGGTGTTGCTCGCGGTGTTCAGAAAACACTTCAAAAATACAAAGATTTGCAAGATATTATTGCAATTTTGGGTATGGATGAACTTTCTGAAGAAGACAAATCGGTTGTTGAGCGTGCTCGTAAAATCGAAAAATTCCTTTCACAGCCGTTCTTCGTTGCGGAAGTATTTACAGGTTCTCCAGGGAAATACGTTTCTCTTGAAAATACAATTAAGGGCTTTAAAGGTATCTTGAACGGTGATTATGATCACTTACCTGAAAGCGCATTTTACATGGTTGGCGATATGAACGAAGCGATTGAAAAAGCTGCAAAAGCTAAAGCCAAATAATCGCTTTTTAAAGGAATGAAATGGATACACTAAATTTAGAAGTGATAACTCCAAGCGGTTTGATTTTCCAAGGTCCTGTTACAAGCGTAACGGTTCCGGGAGAAGAGGGTGAATTTGGCGTTCTTGCACAGCACGTAGCATTGACGACACTTCTTAAAGCAGGTGTTATTGATATTATTAAAGAAAATGGTCAAAAAGAGTCTATCGTTGTCAACTGGGGTGTCGTTCAAGTAAGTTCCAATCTTATTACGGTATTGGTTGATGGTGCGGTTGCCATTCGTGGCGATAACGAGAGCGATATCTCTAAAGCACTGGATGATGCAAAAGCACTTATCGCGAGTGTTGCTGATTCGAGTGCTATGATTGTCTCTGTTTCTGCACGTCTTGAATCAGCTGCACAAAGTCATCTTTACTAGTCACCGATGTTAGAGCCTTTATTTGACTTCATCGACAAAAGTCATCCAGTAACACTGGGTGTACTGCTAATCCTCTCCCTCTACTTCATTATTATCAACTGGATTTTTTTCTATCGCTGGATCTCTTTAAGCGAATGGATAAGTATGGAAAGTGAAGCATTGGAAACTCTTTTGATGGGATCATCAAGATTGGATGATCGCTCCTTTTTAACGCATTTTGTCAAATCGGGTACGGTATTGTCCAAAGCTTTATTTGATATGGCGCATTATGCATGTACAAAAGAGGCAACAAAAGGACTAACCCTTCTTTCCATCGTGGCATCTACTACCCCCTTTATTGGCCTTTTTGGAACGGTTGTTTCCATCTTGGATACCTTTACGAACATTGGTGGATCGAATGGTACGATGAGTATTATTGCGATGGGAGTCTCTGATGCTCTTATTGCGACCGCATCGGGTATTTTTGTTGCTATATTCGCCTATACCTATCACCAGATCCTTAAGCGTCAATCGTTTGAGCTGGTTGGTTTGGTAAGAATGCAAAGCGATTCCCTTCTTTCAAAAGAACAATAATATGTTTGATTGGGATGAAAAACCAGAACTTAACATTACGCCTCTTGTGGATGTAATGTTGGTCTTATTGGCAATTTTAATGGTCATCTCTCCTAACATCGTTTATGAAGAAATGATCAAGCTTCCTAAAGGCTCGGCGCAAACCGAAGTCAAAGAGAAAAAAGAGATTGAAATTGTTATCACAGATTCCAAACGTATTACGGTCAACAAGCAACCGTTTGAATTTGCTACCTTTAATGATAATTTTGCCCTTTTTTCGAACCAGTTTTCACGAGAAAGCGTCGTTCGAATCAGTGCCGATAAAAGCCTCGAATACGGTGATGTTATGGGAGTTATGAGTGGCGTAAAACGTTCTGGATTGACGAATATCTCTCTTACTACGAGTAATTAAATCTGTATGCCTTTAGATAATCATCGTCTTTTTATTCTTAGCGGAATAGCCTCTTTTCTTTTTTTCATATTTATTATTTTTGTCATTTTTTGGCAAGCCATCGTATTGAAAAATCCTCTCTCTTTTTCAGCCGTTAAGAGCGAGGTTATTTCTGTCTCTTTGGAGATGACAAAAGCGGCTGAAGCATCACCGAAAAGCGAAGAAACCCCTATTGAAGAAGCGCAAGAGGTCATACCAAAAACTGCAAAGACAAACGATGACTCTGTACCGGAAATCACCGATCTCTTTTCTGGCGTTAAGGGGAATCCTGCGCCTAAAGAGGCTAAAAAGAACGCCAAAGAGCTCTCAGAGTTAAATGCTTTAGAAGAAAAAGTACTTTCAGCAAAGCGGACATCACAACTGTTTGAGAAAGCTAAAAGTCTCGATCTGGCCAAGACAGGGGTTAAAATGGTTGCCGCATCAAGTGGACCGTTAGTAAACGAATACTATGCTAAAGTCCAAGGGATTATTTATTCTCAATTTCATCCTGGTTCTGGAACGGAAGGGTTCAGTTCCCGTGTTCGTATCGTATTGTCTGCAGATGGAAAGCTTGAATCGTATCGTGTCGTAAGCGCGTCTGGAAGTACGGTATTTAATGCCGAAGTGGATTTATTAAAGGAGAGGCTGCGTCAAGTTTCGCTCCCAAAAAATCCTAATGGCGGTGAAGCTATTTTTGAGATTATTTTAACAGCTAAGGATTAAGATGCGTTACTGCTTTGTGTTTATTTTATCTATTATGACTCTTTTGGGCTCAGATGCTACCCTTGAGGTTACCAAAACCGTAGGGACACTTCCTAAGTTTGTTATTGAAGACGGAAGTGCTGTTGTCGGTTCGGACACGCAAAAATTTCATAAAATGCTCAGCGCAGATATGAAAGTCATTTCTTTGTTTAATGTTGATGACTCTTATGCCTCGCAGTCTTTTGAGAGCCTGAACCCTTCATCCACCCATAAAGATCCAGGTTATATCCTTCGATACCGTTTGATGAGCGATGGAAATGGGGGGTACAAAGCAGAGGTAAAACTTCTCCAAAACTCTCTTGAGCTTTTTAATAAAACCTATCTATTAAAGCAAAGTGAAATGTTGGTGTTTCTTTCCCACTCCATTGCCTATGATATTAATGCCAAAATGGGCGGAGCCCCTTTGGAGTGGATGAAACGCAAGGTCTTATTGGTCCGTTTAAGTGGTGCCCGACGTTCCGAAATCGTTGCTGCAGATTATACCCTCGCGTATCAAAAGGTCATTTTGAGCGGGGGTATGTATGGCTTTGCAAAATGGGCAAATCGCGAGCAAACGGATTTTTATTATACCTCTTTGAGTGATTTTCGACCTACTATTTATAAAGCAAATCTAGCAACTGGACATAAAACGGCCATTACGTCTTCCGATGGAATGGCGGTATGTTCGGATGTTAGTGAAGAGGGTAATAAGTTATTATTGACACTGGCTCCCAATGGGCAACCGGATGTATATCTCTATGATCTTGTCTCCAAAGAAAAGAAGAAAATTACGGACTATTCGGGAATTGATGTCAATGGACAATTTATGGGGCAAGATACCATTGCCTTTGTTTCTAACCGTTTTGGAAATCCCAATATTTTTTCAAAAAAAATACAAAGCAGTGCGATCAATCAGCTTGTTTTTCAGGGAAAGAATAATTCATCTTTTACTTCCCATCGAAATTTATTAGTGTATAAAAGTCGTGATGGTGCAGGTTTCGACTTGTTTTTAACCTCTTTAAACGGTAATGGTACGCGGAGATTGACCAGCAGCGGTGACAATGATTATCCACGATTTTCATATGATGGTGAAGCGGTCTTGCACATTAAACAAGAAGGTTCGAAAAGTTTGGTTGGGATCATTCGATTGGGCGTAAACAGAAGTTTTTCGTTTCCCCTTCATGTCGGACGAATACAATCATTGGATTGGTAATTAACTTTTTTTTGGTATACTTCAAACATATTATTTTAAGGAGCTTTGGATGAAGCGTATAGCATATATGAGTGCAATTTTGGCACTATTAGTATTTAGTGGGTGTTCTAGTAAAGAACCAACCATTGATACAACAGCAAATGGAAGTACATCAGGCAGCAACATGGGTCAAGCTTCAAGTGCAACCAAAGTGGACAATAGTGCAGTAATCGATTCTGTTACCAATGCAAATGCTGTCGATACAAGTGCGCAGGCAAGCAATGGTGCAGCAGCAGAAGGGATCACAAGCATTTTATTTGACTATGATAAATTTGACATTCGTGAAGATATGCAAGAGAAGCTAAAAGTCAATGGTGCTTTATTGAAAAATAAAACATTCAAACTTGAAGGAAACTGTGATGAGTTTGGTAGTGATGAATACAATTTTGCATTGGGTCTAAAGCGTGCAAATAGCGTTAAAAGTGCCCTTGTGGATGCAGGGATCAGTGCGGATTCTATCAGTATGACCAGCTTGGGTGAAGGAAACCCGGTATGTTTGGAAAAAACTCAAGAGTGCTGGGCTAAAAATCGTCGTGTTGATTTTAAATTACCGTAAATGCGTCCTCTAGTTCTTTTTTCACTCCTCATTTCCCCTTTACTTGCGTCAGAACCTTCGGTTTTTGGCGCAGGCGATCTTAATAACCCGAACCCTTATGGCTTGACTCACGAAGAAAAACTGATTCAAGAAAACAAAAAAGAGATCCAAGGGATTGCTCATAAAAACAGCCTTCAAAATGCAAAAGTTGAGTCCGTCACCGAGCGACTTGATGGTCTGCAATCAATCATTGAGGGACTCAGTCAATCGGTCAATGAACAAAAAATTGCTTTGAGTAAACTCAATGAATTATCGCTTGAGACCAATGGGACCAAGACGATTGATGAGCTTGATAAACAAAATTCTGCCAATAGTGAAAATATACTTCAAATGAAGACTTTGCTTGAAGAGCTTTCGCACAGTGTTGATACGATTAGTGCTTCGTATGTTACCAAAGAAGAATTCAGTGCGCTTGTCAAACAATTGAAAATTTCGCTTCCTGCACACACCGCTCCTATTTCGAAAAACATGAACAACAGCGCAATGGAGAAAGAAGCAAAAAAATTATTTTCACAAAAAAAGTATTCTGAAGCACAGGGTTATTTTGAAATGATGGTTCAAAAGAAATACAAATCCGCCGAAGCCAATTTTTGGATCGGAGAATGTCATTTTGAACAGAAGAAATACAAAGAGGCTGTTGGCTATTATAAAGCAAGCGCTTCCGAAGATGAAAAATCCTCTGTCATGCCAACTCTTTTAGTCCATACGGCTATCTCCATGGATAAAAATGGCGATAAGGCAAGCGCAAAGGCTTTTTACAATGCGGCTATCTCAAGATATCCCGGAACCGGTGCCGCGGATGAAGCAAAAGAAAAACTCTCTAAGCTTAAATAGCTATATAGGTGTTTTCAGCCTATCTATAGCTAACTATGCTAAAATCGCATAATTTAAAAAAATAAGGATTATGAAATGGCAATTGAATCAAATCAAATCGTTTCGATCGAGTATGAAGTTCGTGATGGCGAAAAAGTTGTAGACAGCAATGTTGGTGGTCAACCTCTAGTATTTATGTTCGGAAAAGGGCAGGTTATTCCAGGACTTGAAAATGGAATTGCTCATATGTCTATGGGTGAAAAAAGTGACGTATTGGTTAAAGCTGCTGATGCGTACGGCGATTACAATGCCGATGCACAGCAAGAGCTTCCACGTGAGCAATTTGCCGGTATTGACTTAAATGTCGGAATGACACTTTACGGTCAAGGTGAAGACGGCGGTACGGTTCAAGTAACCGTTAAAGAAATCAAAGACGAGAATGTTATTATCGATTTTAACCATCCTTTGGCTGGAAAAGATTTGATGTTTACCGTTACCATCAACAATGTACGTGATGCATCTGCTGAAGAAGCGATGAGCGGTATCCCTGCTGAAAATGCTGTCGATGACAGCGGATGTTGTGGAAGTGGCGGCAATCACGGTTGTGGTTGTCACTAATTTTTTAACCGCATCAAACGCCTCACTTGAGGCGTTGAAAACTGCCAACCTTTTAAAAGGTCTATCGGTCAATGCCATGATCATTGGTGAACATGGAACCGGTAAGCTTACTCTTGCACGCTATATTTTACCCAATGCCCCTGTTGTCAACGGAAGTAATTTTGATGAGATTTTAAGCGCATTGGAAAAGCATGATGAGATTATCATTTGTCGGCTGGACGATATTGCCAATTTAAAGCGTTTTGAAGAGACGCTAGGTCGTACGAAGACCAGAATCATCGCAACCGGAGGATTTCGGTATACTCCTGAGCAATTGGAAGATATTTTTACGATCCGATTTGTGATTCCTCCTTTGCGTGAAAGACCTGAAGATATTGCGTTGTTAAGTAATCTTTTTATGAGGGAAGCAGAAGCGACGTTTGGAAAATCCGATTTTTTGCAATCGAAAGAGTTTCTTCCTGATGTGAGTGAAAATGCCCTTTCCCTTCGACGTCAAGTCTATTTAAACTGCTTGCTGAGCGGTATCAGTGAAAAAAATTTAATGGACGTTATTGAAAATTTTCTGATTCAAAAGCTTGGAAGCAACAATGATTATCGAAAATTTTTACCTCTGTTTGAAGTACCGCTTATCCGTGCTGGAATTAAACGTTTTAAATCGCAATTGCAGCTCGCGGATAAGTTGGGATTGAACCGTAATACCTTACGTAAAAAAATAGCAGAAAATTCTGCATATCCTATAGAAATCAAGGAGTAGTAATGTCAAAAAAAATAGCAATGATTTTCCCAGGTCAAGGGTCCCAAAGTATTGGTATGGGAAAATCATTTTATGAAAACAGTGAACTGGCTCGAGAGATGTTTGCCAAAGCCGGAGAGCGTATCGGTGTTGATTTTGCCAAACTGTTATTTGAAGAAAATGAACAAATCAACGAAACGGCGTACACGCAACCTGCCATTTTATTGGTTTCACTAATCGCGTATAAGCTATTTCAAGAAGAGCATCCGACGGAGGCTGTATTGTTCTTAGGTCACTCATTGGGTGAATTTAGTGCCCTTTGTGCATCGGGTGCAATCGATTATGTCGATGCAGTGGAACTGGTCCATAAGCGCGGAATGTTGATGCAAAATGCCTGTGCCGATATTAATGCTGGGATGATGGCCATTTTAGGGCTTGAAGATGGCGTTGTTGAAGAAATCTGTACCCAAGCCAATGCCGATGGAAAACGGGTTTGGCCTGCCAATTTTAATCAAAACGGTCAGCTGGTCGTTGCGGGGATCAAAGAAGATTTAGCGGCGATGGAGAGTGTATTTAAAGAGGCAGGGGCAAAGCGGGCATTATTGCTCAATATGTCGATCGCAAGTCACTGTCCGCTTCTTTCATCGGCGATGGATCCATTGGGCGAAGCGATGGAAATTGTGGTGAAGGATACGTTTAGCGCACCGATTGTCTCGAATGCGTCGATGCAAAAGTACGCGACTAAAAAAGAGGCGATTGACTTGTTAAAGATCCAGTTGATTCAGCCGGTACGCTACAAACAATCCATTGAAGCCATTGCCGGTGAAATCGAGTTGATGATCGAGTTTGGTCACGGTGCGGTTCTCAAGGGATTGAATAAGCGTAATGCTCCCGATGTAGAGACAGTGGGAATCTCCGATATGGAATCGCTGGCAAAGGTATGCGAAGTACTCTCATGAAAGTAGCTTTGATCCAATCCTCGCCTAAGCTGAACCGATCCAATCTGCAGAGTGTCTTGATGCTTATCGATGCCCATTCGGATGCTGATGTTGTGGTCTTTCCGGAATTGTCACTGAGCGGTTATATGCTTCAGGATAAATTGTTTGAAGATGCGTGGAATATTGATGAATTGACACCATTGGCACAGGCAAGT
>DASUNE010000114.1:0-3187 GCA_036277315.1 Sulfuricurvum sp. | reverse complement strand
TGCAAATCGCCTGATGGCTGAATACCCGTTAAAACCCGCACTGTAACTCCTTGAATAATAATAATTTTACCGCATTGTGACTTAAGCTTCCTCTTAAGAAAAAGTGTGTTACATTATGGGCATATCAACCATTAAAGGATTTAAGATGAATGTTCAAATTCACTCTAAAGAGATCACACTCACTTCCCCCTTAAACGATCATATTGCAGCAGCCATTGAAAATTTCAGACGTTATCACCTCGACATTACCACGGTCAATGTTAACATCAAAAAAGAAAAACAAAGCGTTGAAGTAGAATTTGACATCCACATCGCCCACGCACAACCCGTCATTATCACCGAGAGCGATAACAATGTAGACGTTGCGATTGATTTGGCGATTGATCGTGCCAACAAGGCACTCGGACGGCTGCACGATAAAATGAAAGATCACCACGCCACGTCACTGCGTGATATAGAAGTAACCGAAGAAGTTGAAGCGGAATAACACTCCAATGACTAAAATTACCGTTGTTTGCCCCCATTGCTGGGGTGTTAATGCTATTCCTCTGAAAGAATCTTATACAAAAGCACTCTGCGGTCACTGTAAAGCTTCCCTTCTTGAAACCAAACCGATTTCGGTTGATGTTACATCATTCAATCAGGTGATGTTGAATGATGAGCGCTTAGTTATTGCCGATTTTTGGGCACCATGGTGCGGACCATGCAAAAGCATGGCCCCCTCATTTGAAGAAGCGGCACGCAGTTTCCCTCTAAAAGCTCTGTTCATAAAGATTAATACCGAAGAACATCAACAACTCGCAGGACGTTTTGGAATCCGCTCTATCCCAACCGTCATCGCTTTTAGAAATAATCGGATCATTGACCAATTCAGCGGCGCGCTTCCTGCATCTGGAATTATTGCCTGGGTGCGTAAGCATCTCTAAAAACCATCAGCTTGTCTTTACCCCCGCCTAATTCTTTTTTTGCTACTCTTCGCCACTTTACTATTAGGACATAACAGATGTACAATTGGATGCTTTGGTTCCACATTATTTCGATGGTATCGTGGTTCGCCGTATTATTTTACTTGCCGCGACTTTTTGTTTATCATGTTGAAAACCGTCAAAACAGTGGATTTATCGACGTCGTTGAAGTGATGGAGATGAAGATTTACAAATACATCGGAGTCCCCGCATTTTGGGCGACATTACTTTCAGGCAGTGCATTGATTGTGATGTCTACTCAACATTACGGAATCAATGTATTTCAAATGGGGGGATGGATGCACGCAAAACTGACTCTCGTAGTCATTTTAACGGCTTATTTTTTCTCTCTCGGACATTACCGTCTGAAACTCAAAGAGAATGCTGCCTATAAAAGTGGGAAGTTTTTTCGGATGTATAATGAGGTGCCGACGCTTTTGCTCATCGGTATTGTTGCATTGGTGATTGTAAAACCGTTTTAATTTTTTAATATAACGACATGGGAATTAAATCCCCATGACTACGCTAACGCTAAGTTTACCCGCAGGGGGCACAATGTCCTTCGGCAGGAAAGCCCAAATAGCCTAATGGTTTACCACATCGCTCTTTTCTTATGCGTCTGTGGCTTCTTAGACACATTTTTACTTTTTGCTTTAAAGAGTACCGGTGTCCCCTCAAAATCAAACTGTTCTCGCATCTGATTCGTCAAATAGCGGCGATAACTAAAATGCAGCCCTTGCGGTTTATTCATAATCAATGCAATACGCGGCGGACGAATATCGTACTGTGTCGCAAAATAAAGACGGATATTCATACCGTTGATACTTGGCAAAATATGCTTGCGCATGGCCGCTTGAATCACCTCATTGAGCTTGCTCGTCGAAATCCGCTGGGAATAGTTTTCGTTAATCTTGAGCAGCATATCAAAAATTCTGTGAACACGCTGCTTACTTTGTGCCGAAATCGTAATGATCGGAGCATAGCTCAAAAATTTAAAACGGTCCCGTACTTCTTGGATGATCTTATCATAGTCTTCTTTCGGAGCCATATCCCATTTGTTCAATACAATGAGACACGCAAGACGATTTTTATCGACAAAACCGGCGATCTTTTCATCCAGATCCATAAACGGCTGCGATGCATCCAGAACCAGCAATGCAATGTCTGCATTTTCGAGCATCTCTTCGGTACGCATCAACGCGTATTTTTCAATTCCCAAAATCTTGCCGCGCTTACGGATTCCCGCGGTATCAATAAAGGTGATCTTCTTATCCTGATACTCCACCTCTTCATCGATAGGGTCGATAGTCGTCCCCGCGACCGAACTTACGACGGAGCGCTCTTCACCCAAAAGGGCATTGAGCAGCGAACTTTTTCCGACATTGACACGACCGATGATGGCCACTTTCATCTTATCCGAATCTCCGGGCTCATACTCTTTTACAAGACCCTTGAACGCCTCTTCCATTTCTGCAAGATCGCCGTTCATCTCTCCATCATCATCCTCGTCATCGTTATCATCCGCATCATCATCGAATTCGTCATCGTCATACTCTTCAACAAACGAATCAAAGGCATCCATTGCATCCTCTTCTTCTTCGCTTGCTTCAGCCTCAGGCTTAACGATTGCCGATTCAGGAAGTACGGAAGCGACCCAATTTAACAAAGGCAAAATAGAACGATTATGAGAAACCGAAATACCAAAAATATTATTGGTACCGAACTCGTAATACTCCCATAGTTTCTCTTGCATCTTGTCATTGTCAATCTTGTTAACGACCAATGCGATTGATTTTCCCATCGCTTCAAGCTCATAAAAGAGCTTTTTATCGTCCTCTTCAGGTAAACTCTTTCCATCTACCATAAAGAGGATGATATCCGCTTTGTGTGCAGCTTCAAGCGATTTTTCTTTGATCCGATCGAAAAGTTCACACCCTTCATCCAATCCGCCCGTGTCGAGAATTTCGACTTGTTTATCGACGATTACGGCGACACGTTTTTTGACATCCCGCGTTGTACCTGCTTGCTCCGAAGTAATCGCGTCACGCTGTTTCAGTAAACGGTTAAATAATGAGCTTTTCCCCACATTTGGTTTACCGATAATGGCTAATTTTTGCATTAATTGCCCTTTTAAATAAGTGTTTCATTATAGCGTAAATGCACTTAGGGTATGATTTTGAGATGACAATCTATGATTATGACCAATTTAAAAATGATATTCC
>DASUNE010000113.1:0-13982 GCA_036277315.1 Sulfuricurvum sp. | reverse complement strand
GATCGCTTCGTAAAATCGTACTTCGGTGATGTCAAAAAAGACGGCAAAGCCGTATATTTTACGGGTGACGGTGCAAACTATGATGACGAAGGCTACATCACCATTACGGGCCGTACGGATGATGTTATCAATGTATCGGGTCACCGAATGGGGACCGCTGAAGTGGAAGCCGCCATCAAAAAGCATCCCAATGTTGCGGAAGTGGCGGTTGTCGGAAAACCTCATGAGATAAAAGGGGAGGGGATTTTTGCCTATGTTGTCCTCAAATCAGATCAAGGTCTGGCAGATGAGCTCGAAGAGTTCAAGGCGATTAACAAAGTGATCCAAAAAGAGATCGGCAACATCGCTTTGTGTGACGATATTCTTTTTAGTCCGGGACTTCCAAAAACCCGTTCAGGAAAAATTATGCGTCGTATTCTTCGATCAATTGCTAAAGGCGAAGCGATTACGCAAGACATATCAACACTTGAAGATCCAAGTATCGTCGCCGCTATCGAAGCGAAAGTCAAAGGCTAAACTCCTCATTTTTTTTCTTTCCTGCTTCGGCAGGAGTTCTCCTCTTTATCTTTAAATCCGTTTCCATTGGTTATAATTGCGTATTAATTTTAAAATAATGGATGACGCATGCGATATAAAATAGGAAAATTTAAAAACAGTATTGCGACTTTGGAGCTTAAAGAGAGAACCCTTTATCAAAACACATTGATTCTTGGAGAGGAAGGGTCTGGCAAGACCCATTTGGCGAACAAAATTCGCCATTTTGTCATGGCGTGCGGTGTTCCTACTCTCTATCTTGATTTTTCGGATCCATCCATTGAAAAAATCGAAGAAAAGTTCAAGGATTCAGATACGTTCTTTTATCTTCGATTTGAGGAAAGCGATGAATTTGAAGCGGCTCTTGATAAAGCGATCGCAGAACGTCGTAATATTTATATGGCGGCTAATCCTTCCTATTTTGCTACGAAACGAAGTGTAAAAAGCAAACTCTCAAAAATGATTCAAAAGCATGATTTATTGGAAAACTATTATTACTTTTTCCATGAAATCGAGAGTTTGAATGGTTTTTATACAAAATTTGAAGATTTTATTTATTATATTTTTGATCTCGTGAATATGAAAAAATATGGATTTACTTTTCTGGCACAGCCCAATGAGATTTTTGAAGATCCGCGTATCAAACTTCTCTTTACATTTTTATACATAGGTCGTTGTTCGAATGCCCATTATTACAATACGTCCGTATTGCGAAGTTTGGAGACAAATACATTTTTTTACCAATATCGTATGGATAATCGATCATTGCTTTTTAACCAGATTAAGAGCGATATCGCAATCATTGATTAACATTTAACAGGAGAACAAAGTATGGGAAGAGCGTTTGAATATCGTAAAGCGGCAAAGATGAAGCGTTGGGGAAACATGTCCAGAGTGTTTCCAAAATTGGGTAAAATCATTACGATGGCAGCCAAAGAGGGGGGAGAAGATCCCACCATGAACCCGAAACTTCGCAGTGCCATCATGACAGCTAAAGCTCAGAATATGCCTAAAGACAACATTGATGCCGCGATCAAGCGCGCGAGCGGAAAAGATGCTATATCTTTGGCAGAGATGAATATCGAAGGCAAAGGGCCGCATGGCGTATTGGTTTTTGTAGAGTGTGCGACGGATAATAATGCGCGTACTATTTCCAATGTCCGAACTATTTTTGGCCGTGCAAAAGGGGAAACACTTAATAATGGTTCTTTAGAGTTTATGTTTAGCCGCAAAGCGGTGTTTCGATTTCCAAAGCCTGACATGGATTTGGACGAGTTGGAGTTTGCCCTTATTGATGCAGGACTTGAGAGTTTGGAAGAAGAAGAGGGAGAGGTAAGCGTATACGGTGAATATACCGCATTTGGCGCTCTTTCTCAGGCCCTTGAGGAATTAAAAATTGAGCCTACGAGTGCCGCTTTGGAGCGTATCGCCAGTTTACCTGTGGAATTTACCGATGATCAGATGGCCGATATCGAAAAGCTGATTGATAAACTCGAAGAAGATGAAGACGTTCAGGCCGTTTATACGAATATCGGCTAAACGAGCACTAGTCACTTTCGCTATGATAAATTGTCGCATCAAGCAGCAATGTTTTTCCAAAATGGGCTCTTGTCCCTTTTGGGAATTCGGGATCTTTTAAGAGGACCGATATTTTTTTACTGCCATTTTTCTTGATAAGACGTTTGAGTTTTATCTCTCCCATCCCATACGCAAAATCGGCTAAATACCAACACCCAAACTCTTTTTTCAAATCCTTGATATAGCGTATAGCAGCATCGGTTGAGAGACATACATCGGTACGTTCATCATTTCCTTTGTTGATTTTAAGTCCATACGTGCGTCCTGATTGCGCCATAAATTGCCACAATCCTGCGGCGCCACCCCCGCGTGCATTACTTTTAAAATTCGACTCACAATAGGGAATCAGTGAAAAGAAGAGGGGGATATTGGCTTCTTCAAATTTTTTGGCGATTAACGTATGATCTTCTTTCGTTACTTCATAGCGTTTAAGATGAGCCTTATAGCTTGTGGCATATTTTTCACTCAGTCCAGAAAGAGAGGCAATCTCATCATAAGACTCCTCGGAATCGATGGATTTTAAAGAGGCATCCAGTGCATGAGTAGCGGGGGAAGCGTGCAAGAAGGTGAAAAAAGAACAGGCTATAAGGCTGCATAATAGGGTTTTCATGCTTCGATGTAATCCAGATCTTTGTGAAATGTTTCATGGGTATAATAAAGAGCGATGCCTCCTAAACTAAAGCATACAGCACCTACGATCGCCCCCGCCCCCAATATTCCATAACTGTCTTTAAGGGCAATAAAGGAGAGGGTGATGGGGACAACGGCACCGCGAACAAAATTGGGGGCCGTCGTTGCTACGGTAGCGCGGATATTGGTTCCAAACTGTTCTGCAGCCATCGTGATAAAAAGGGCCCAGTAGCCGCAAAAGACCCCTAACGCAAAACATGCCCAATAAAAGGTATCCGGGCTGGCTCCCGTGAGTGTGTAATACCCCAGAACACTGACCGCCGAGAGCGTTAAAAAGAGGGTAAATGCCCGTTTGCGGCTTTGAAGTTTTTGGGAGAGATAACCGCTGCTAAAATCTCCGATGGCCAAGCCGATGTAGCAGTACATCAGTGCAGTACCCGCACTCACTTCGCCCGTAATGTGGAGAGCTTTTGCGAATTCAGGGGAGAACATGACCAAAACGCCGACAACAAACCACAGAGGGATTCCGATGGCGATAGTTTTGAGATATTTTCCCAAGAGGATACGATTGGTGAAGAGTGAAAAGAAATCACCCCGTTTGATATGCTCACTGAGATTGTGTTCAAACATTCCGGATTCACGTACTTTGAGGCGTAAGACCAGAAGCGAAAATCCAAGAAGTCCGCCAAAGATATAGGCGTTGCGCCAGTCAAAATGCTGTGCCACGAGATTGGCCGCTACGACCCCAAGTACTCCAAAACTCGCAATGCTCATAACCCCATATCCACGAAGATGTTTAGGAAGGATTTCGGCTACCAAGGTAACTCCTGCCCCTAACTCACCTGCCAGACCAATCCCTGCGATAAAACGCAAGAGTGCGTATTGCTCAACATTGGTGACAAACGCATTGAGAAAATTGGCAACAGAATAGAGGATTATGGAAGCAAAAAGGACAGAAAGACGTCCTTTTTTGTCACCAAGAATCCCCCAGAGGATCCCGCCTATGAGCATACCGCCCATTTGCATATTAAGGATAGTCGAGCCCCATGAGGTGATTTCATCGGCATTAAGACCCAGTTCACTAAGGCTCGCTACGCGGACAACGCCAAATAAGATGAGATCGTAAATATCAACAAAATACCCCATGGCAATGACGATAACGGGGAGTGTTAAGACTTGGCGGATGGTAGAAAGTGTTGAAGAGGGCATTAAGACTCCAAAAATTATAGTTATTTATTATAAGCTATTTTGACTTAGATGAACAAATGAGCGCGTCTATTGCTTGATTTATATTTATTTATTTTTGTTAAACAGTATCATTGTTAGATGAAATGACATTTATGCTATACTTAAATAATAAGTTTGTTACCGTTAATAAAAGGGGGATAGCACCAGTGAAGGAAGAGAGAAAAAAAATCATTCGCTTCGCATTAGACTATAATATCCAACAAATATCGACTTATTCTGGATATAAAGGTGATTTGATTGTTAAAATTGTAACCAAAGACAAGGATGCATTAAGTGCGATTCGCAGTTTTGCTCTTTCTCTTGGCATTAAAGAAGTTGTGATCAAACAAAATATGAATATGAATAATTATGAGATTTTCTGTATCACACATGACGAAGATGTCTATATGTTAAAAACAGTTGATATACTGGATAAAGTACATTCCAATCATGAAATTGAAGACCTATGGGATGGAAAAAAGTAAATTGAGAGTCCCCGCTATTGGTGGGTTATTTTTGTTCCGGTTAAAAAAACATAATCTTTTCCCGTGAGGGTTACTCTAAATTTCTTTTGCTGCAAGTATTTTTTGCAGTAATAGACATCTTTATAGAGCAATGTCATCTCTGAATAAGGATAATTTGGAGCTTTTGCCCCATAGATCATCTCTCCTCCCATCCATCGACAGTTTGGAAATCCTAAAACCATCGCTCCATTAGGGGTAAGATACTCTTGAATGAGCTGCATAAACAGAAGCTTAAAATTGATGCCCGGACTTTGGAGTGTGCCGATGGTGATGATAAGGTCAAACTTTCCCAGTTCCAGGGATGAAAGATCATTGATGTCATGGACGTAAAATGTTGCGTTCCCTTCGCCAAACCGTTTGCGTGCGTGATCGATTGCGGATGAGGAGTGATCGATCCCTACGAGTTCGAGATTGAGATAGTCTTCATTTTGCAAGATTTGACGAATAAGATCAAACTCATCACCCGTATTGATCCCTAAATTTAAAATCCGTTTTCGCTCACCGACACGGACACTGCGCAAAGCACGCAGATAGGGGTTCAAAAATGCGGGTTCTTCATTTTTGTGCAGTACCGCAAAACGGGAAGAGGTTCCATATTTTTCTTCTTTATCCTCGCTGCGGTGAAATGAATCGTTCAAATCGAGTTTTTCGTACGTGATTTGGACCGTATGCTCGGTCATCATCTTTGGAGTCAGCATACGGCAAAAAAGAATTTCTCCCAAATCGCTTAGTGCTTTGTATCCGCGATAGAGATAAGTCACATTATCAAGAGTGATTGTCTCACCTGCGTACGTTCCTCGTGCACTATCGGGGTTGAGGACTTCCATTGTAAGGGTATTTGAACTTTTTAGTGTTTCGTTTGCCCATGAAAGAATATCGGTAAGCGGTTCGGAGGTAAAGGTTTTTAACATAATGAAATTTTATCACAATTGTCCTATTGTGGGCATAATAACACTTTTAATTGCCAAGGAGAGACGATGACTCAAGAGTTGCATTATGTTCAAGAGTTCTATGATCAGACGATCGCATTTTTGACCAACTACAGTTTCCAGATTATCGGTGCAATCATTATTATCGTGATCGGCTGGTTTGTTTCCAAGTACGCATACAATGCCTTGATAAAGTTTTTTGACAAACATGATTTTGATGTAACACTGGGAAAATTTGCGGCCAATATTCTTCGGATACTGATTTTTGGAGCGATGTTTATTGTCGCTATCGGAAAGCTTGGGGTTTCGATTGCTCCGTTTATTGCGGCAGTCGGAGCGGTTTTTTTGACAGCCGGTTTGGCATTGCAAGGCAGTGTCGCCAATTTTGCAGCGGGAATCTCGCTTGTGATTACACGACCGTTTAAAATCGGCGATACGATTTTAGTCAATCAGGTATACGGTATTGTCGAAGAGATCAAGCTTGGCTATACGACCCTGCGAACCGAAGATGAAGAAGTGATTACGGTTCCCAATAAAAACATGATCGGTGAGGTGATCGTCAATTCGTTCAACTACCGTATCGTGGAGTCGAGTGTCGGGATTTCCTATCACGATGATGCTTCAAAAGCGATCACTCTTATAAAAAATACGATTGATGGTTTCGAGAATCTTTCCAGTGATAACAAATCGATTGTCGGGATACAAAAATTCGGTGATCATGCGGTAGAGATCGGAATGCGGTACTGGGTACCTACGAGAAATTATTTTAAAATCCAGTATGAAGTCAATCTGGCTGTCTATCAAGCGCTCAATGATGCGAAAATCACCATCCCTCTTCCTCAAAGAGAAGTGCACCTTTATGGGCAGAATACTCTTTAGGCAAGGAGACTTTTTATTTCGAAAAGTTGCTTTCTAAAGCGCGATGAAGCCCCTGCAATGCAGCGTCGATATTGAAGTCTGATTTGTAGACATCATGGACGGAATAACTGGCAAGCGGTGTCGCTCCGCAAAACTGGAAGGTTTTGTGCAATGCGACGTTTGCCTGATCGACGCTCATCCCTTCAAAAAATCCATTTGGATTATCAAACTCGCTTGTTGGACAGTTGTAGGTAAAGCTGAGCATGTATTTTTTGCCTTGCATCAATCCGCCGCTGCCGTATTTTTTCGACGCATCGTCACGGCTTCGCCCATCGCTTACGTACGTTACGGTGTTATTCCCGCCTGAAAAAATATCATCGATGTATTTTTTGGCAAGCCACGGCAGTCCCATCCAGTAGACAGGGGATTGGACAAAAATCGCATCTGCCCATTTGAACTTTTCAAGTTCTTGGGCGACATCATACCCCTCATCAATTGCGGTTTCACGTATTTCATAGTCGTGTGCCAAAAAAAACGTTTTGGCTTCCGCGAGAAGGTCATGGGTCAGATTGCCATTGGCAAAGCCTTCGTATTTTTGGTGGAGATTGAGAATGAGGACGTGTTTCATAGCATTTTCCTAGATTGAGTATTATTAGGCACATTGTACATCCATAATGGTCAACAGAAGATTAGAATATAGGGAATATCCATGTGACGCTGCCGTATGCTCTGAAAATCGCTTCAACGGATCTAGGTTAGCGTTTTTCCTGAGTAAAAATGAATCCTAATAGCTAAAATCAAGCATTTCTACGCTATAATCAGCCAATTTTTAGTTATAGGGGAATAGGCCATGGCGTTCGATAACGAAGCGTATGAAGAAGAAAATTTTGCTGAAATGCTGGAGGCATCGTTCAAAGAGCAAGAATCCACACGCATTACAGAGGGTGAAGTCGTAGAGATCCAAGAGAGTGATAATCGCGCATTAGTAGGCGTTGGCGAGAAGCTTGAGGGTATCCTTCCACTGGATGAGATTCGTGATGCAGAGGGAAAACTTCTCTTTAACGTAGGTGATAAAATCACCGTTATGGTAATTGGCCATTACAACGAGCGTCCTAAGATTTCGTATAAAAAAGTGCTTGAGCAAGAGAAAACCTTGGCATTCATCAATCTTCACAAAGAAGATTTTGAATCGGTTGTTATCGAAGCATTGGTAACGAAGAAAAATAAGGGCGGCTATTTGCTTGAAGCGGATGATGTCCATTTCTTCCTTCCGCGTTCATTGGCGGCATTCAAAGATACCGATCAAGTCGTCGGTAAAACCATTAAAGCGCAAGTGGTTAAAGTTGATCCTGCAGAAGCTTCGATCGTTGTATCACGCCGCAAATTGTTTAACGATGAGCGTAAGCGTAAAAAAGAAGTGATCGATGCGTTGATGGAAGAGGATAAAATCATCCAAGGTACCGTCAAAAAGATTACGAGCTACGGTATGTTTGTCGATGTCGGCGGAATCGATGGTTTGGTTCATTACAATGAGATCAGCTACAAAGGTCCGGTTAATCCATCAAAACTCTACAAAGAGGGTGATATCGTTAACGTGAAAGCGATTGCGTATGACAAAGATAAGCGTCATCTCTCACTCTCCATCAAAGCCGTTCAATCGGATCCATGGAAAGAAGTTGAAGAAGCATTGGAAGAGGGCGATACCATTACGGTTACGGTCAGCAATATCGAGCCATACGGTATCTTTGTTGATTTGGGCAATGACATCGAAGGTTTCTTGCACGTTTCTGAGATCACATGGGATAAAAACATCAAGCACCCTAAAGATTATTTGACACTGGGTCAAGAAATCGACGTTGAAGTCATCGAAATCAATTCGGATACCCATAAGCTTCGTGTATCGTACAAGCGTCTTCAGCCTAAACCTTTTGAAGAGTTTTTGAAAAAATCACGTGAAGGTGATATCGTTAAGGGTACCGTTACGTCATTGACCGATTTTGGTGCCTTTATCAAAGTGGGCGGGGTTGAAGGTTTGCTTCATAACCAAGACCTTTCATGGGACAAAAATGCAAAATGCAAAGAGACCCTAAAAGTCGGTGATGAAATCGAAGTGAAGATCGCAAAAATCAACACAGACGATGAGAAAATCTCATTGAACCGCAAGGCACTTGAAGAGAGCCCAATCGATAAATTCGCAGCAACACACAAGATGAATGAAGTGTTGAGTGCAACGGTTCGTGATATCAAAGACTTTGGTGTATTCGTTTCACTCGAAGGCGGTGTAGATGCACTGATCCGTAACGAAGATCTTTCACCTATGACACCTGAAGAGCTTACAATCGGGCAAGTGATCGATGCGGTTATTTTGGTTATCGATCCTAAGCGTGATCGTATCCGTCTTTCGGTACGTAAACTTGAGCGCATCAAAGACCAAGAGATGCTCAATGAAATCAATGATGACGAGAGTAACAGTCTCGGTGATTTGATTAAAGATAAATTCAAATAATTTTATGCGACGATTCGCGTATTGGCTATTCCCTACGATAGCCATTTTCGTTGCTGTTTTTATCGTTGCTTTGATGATCGAAGTAAACCCCTCTTCCCCTCGATATTCGAGTAAAGAAGAAGGACTCAATGATAAAGATTCAATAGCGCACAATGATGAAGAGTCTGGTTGGATGAATCGATTGAAACCCATTAAAGACAAAGGGTATTTCTACCCCATTAATGATGTTTCAATCGAAATGAATCCAAAGGATATCAATAGTAGTCCTCAAAGATACCGACTTATGGTCCATTTGAATGATTCGTATGAATTTTTCTGCTTAAAACAAGAACTCAAAAAAACGAAGCTATCGTATCTTCTTAATCAATCGGAAGAGTCTTTGAGTGTTGAAATTGATTCAAGTGATCTCATCTCATTGAACGATCTTGTATCCAAATTAAAAACCTATCAAATTTCGGCGACGATGTCACCATTAAAAAAGGATTAATGCAATGGAAAAATTTAGAATTGTCGTTTGTGACCACATTCACGAAGAGGGTTTAAATCTTCTTCGTTCTGACGATAAAATTGAGATGATTTTTGCGGCCGATATGGATAAGACGGCATTGCTTGATGTGGTTGCGACTGCAGATGTGGCGATTACTCGCAGTTCTACGGATGTTGATGCTGCATTTATTGATGCCGCCAAAGGTAAGCTAAAAGCAGTTGTCCGTGCAGGAGTCGGTGTGGACAATGTGGATATCCCTGGATGTTCCAAAGAGGGAATTATCGTCATGAATGTTCCTACTGCCAATACCATTGCAGCGGTAGAGCTTACGATGACGCATATGCTCTCGTGTATGCGTATGTTCCCGTATTCTCATGATCACCTCAAAAATCAGCGTGTATGGAAGCGTGAAAAATGGTACGGTTATGAACTCAAAGGCAAAAAGCTGGGGGTTATCGGTTTTGGTAACATCGGAAGCCGTGTGGGTATCCGTTCCAAGGCGTTTGAGATGGATGTTATCGCCTATGATCCGTATATCCACCCTTCGAAAGCGACCGATGCCGGTGCTAAATATACGACCAATTTTGATGATATTTTGGCGTGTGATATTATCACGATCCATACTCCAAAAAATAAAGAAACGGTCGGTATGATCGGTGCGGATGAAATTGCCAAAATGAAAGACGGTGTCGTCCTTATCAACTGTGCCCGCGGCGGTTTGTATGATGAAGATGCTCTTTATGATGGTCTAAAATCAGGAAAAATCCGTTTTGCAGGAATCGATGTCTTTAATAAAGAGCCGGCAACCGACCATAAGCTTCTGGATTTGGACAATATCTGTGTTTCTCCCCATTTGGGTGCGAATACGTTTGAGTCTCAATACAATATCGGTGTTGAAGCGGCACAGCAAGCGATTGAAGCGGCTAAAGGGATTGCGTATCCTCACGCGCTTAATCTCCCTATCGATGAGACAAAAATACCTTCTTTTGTAAAACCATTTTTAGAGATGGGGCAAAAGATCGGCTTTTTGGCATCACAAATCAACCGAGCTCCGATCGTTTCGATCAAAGTTAGCGGACGAGGGGATATCGCTCAGTATGTGAACTCTCTATCTACGTTCGTTACGGTTGGCGCATTGGCGGAAACGACGGGTGAGACGATCAACTATGTGAATGCTGATTTTGTTGCGAGTGAGCGTAACATCAAAGTTGAGACGGAAGAATTGCCCGAAAGCCCTGTTTATAAAAACTTGGTGACCGTTCGTTTGACCACCGACAAAGATGTTATTGAAATCAGCGCAACGATGTTTAATGATGATGCGCAGCGTATTGTCGATATTAACGGATTTGGCGTGGATGTTGAGCCTAAGGGCAATATGATCCTTTTCAAAAATACGGATGTTCCCGGGGTTATCGGGCAAGTGGGGACCATGTTGGGCGCTCACAATGTCAACATCTCTGATTTCCGTCTCGGACGAAATAGAAGCGGCGAAGCCTTGGCCGTCATTCTTGTCGATTCTGCTGTCAGTGACAAAACACTCAAAGAGCTTTCTGCTCTTCCTGCTTGCATCAGCGTTTCTTACGCACGAATCTAGTTTCTTCGTTGATGACTTTTCTCGAAAGAGAAAGGTTCATCCCTTCAATTTTCTGTATATAATAGATGAGATACGTATCGGTTTTAGCCTAGGCATTATTTTAAAGTCTTAAATAAAACGAATGGGTTACCATTATTTTATTTCTTATATTATAGGGGTACTCTTAATATTCCAATATCAAAGGATCTGACAATGCTAGAAATATACAAACGTATTCTTCTGAAATATCCGCTTTTTTTATTTGGACTCTTAGCGCTTTTTTTTATCCTGATTGAACAGCTGCCCTACCGATTCTTTGCTCCCGTATTTTTAGAAGCGGGCATATCCGTGGAATTGTGGCATTGGCTGATTGAAATACCGATCCTTTATTTTTTGCTGTTTGGCCCTTTGTATGAGATCGTCCGTCAATATCGCCATATCGAAGCGCGCAATAAAGCGCAGCAAATGGAGCTTTTAAAATTTGCCCATGTCATACAGCAAAGTGCCGATTTGGTGATGATCACCGATAAAAAAGGGATTGCTGAATATGTGAATGATGCGTATCCGGTGATTACGGGGTATTCAAAAGAGGAGTTTATCGGGGGATCCCCTTCGATTTTGAACTCAGGAGAGCATGGCAAACAATTTTTTGCCAACATGTGGAAGACGATCCTCTCCGGCAATGTTTTTCATGGGATTATTAAAAACAAACGCAGTAACGGAGAGGTTTATTATGAAGAAAAAACGATTACCCCTATTCGGTTAGAGGGGGATTTGATTACCCATTTTATCTCTACGGGAAAAGAGATCACCGAAAAGGTATTGGCTGAAAAAGCTCTTGAAGAGAGTGAGTATCTGTTCAAAACACTCGCGGAAAGTTCGCTAACTGGGATTTTTATGTATCAATCTACGTATACGTATGTGAACAAAGCGTTTGAGGAGATTACCGGATACGATGCCCATGAATTATTAGCATTAGACACTATGGAATTGATTCATCCGGAAGATCGGGAAAAAGTTCGTGCCCGGATTGAAAAAAGACTGATCTGCATAGTCGATGAAGTCAAACATTATGATGAACTTCGGATCGTACGTCAAGACGGATCATGCCGGTGGGTTTACGTCACGATGGTATGGATCTATTATCAGGGGATGTTGACCGGGTTGGGAACGATGATTGATATCAGCGAACGAAAGAAGCTTGAGCGGGAGCTTGAACAATTGGCATCAACGGACAAACTGACGTCACTGTTGAACCGTACCCGATTTGATGATATGGCCAAGCGAGAGATCACGTATGCTCAGCGGTATCAGACCCCTCTATCCGTGATCCTTTTCGATGTTGACCATTTTAAAAGGGTCAACGACCGATACGGGCACGATGCAGGGGATAAAGTTTTGATCGATATTGCGAAGATAGGGACGCAGACACTGCGCGATTCTGATATTTTTCTGCGGTGGGGAGGCGAAGAATTTTTAATTCTATTGCCTCAAACCACGCAAGAGCAAGCGTGTTTGTTGGCCAATCGTTTGCGAGAGAAAATAGAAAAATACCCGTTTGAATGCGGAACCGTTACCGTGAGTGGCGGTGTTGCCCAGTATCAGAAGGTGGAACTGATGTCGGATCTGATTAAGCGGGCGGATATCGCGCTGTATGAAGCGAAAAGTGATGGGCGTAATCGGATCATCCGGAGTGATTCAAACTAAAAATTCTACGTTATAGGACGGAAAATAGGATATACTTTAGTAAGCATCACAAAATAATAGATAAATAGAAGAGTGGAATGAAGAAGTTTTTATTTTTAATGTTAGTGACATTCTATTACGTGTGGGGTGATACCCCTGTATTGATCGTTCACTCCTATCACGAAAGTTATTCCTGGACGCAAAAACAGCGTGAGGGTTTTGTATCGGTTTTGAATAGTACTAAAGATATTTATCCTCTCTATTCAACGGAATATTTGGATACGAAGCGTCGCGTATTTGATCAAGAGTATGAAGATGAGTTTGTCCATTATATGAGGGCTAAATATAAAGGGTATCACCCAAAGCTTATTTATGTGACCGATGATGATGCGTTCCATTTTATACTTGATAATCAAGACAAGCTTTTCCCGGGAGTCCGCGTTGTCTTTTCGGGTGTCAATGATTTATCGAAAAAAAAGAGTATCAACAGAAGAACTTATAGCGGTGTTTTTGAAAAAAAAGAGATTAAACCTAATCTTAGGCTGATTAAGAGCTTGTTTCCAAAAGAGCGTGAGGTGTTCATTGTAGGTGATGGTTCACTGACGGCTAAAGCAATTCATAAAGAGCTCAAAAATGATATCACAACGGTAGCGGGATTAAAAGCGCAGTGTGTCAATGAGCAACAATTTGATGTTGTTTTGGAAAAGCTTAGAGATTTTAAAGGAAAGACGGTTGTTTTGACGACCATTGGCGGATTTCTGACCCGTAATGGAAATCTGATGCCTCTGGATGAAGTGATTCATCAAATACATAAGGCCGGTCCTTTTGTCATTTTCAGTCTTGAGGACACCTACATCCAAGACGGAGTCATCGGAGGCTATGTTGTGGATGGGATAAGTGAGGGGAGGGAAGCCGGACAATTGGCTTTGCAGATCTTAGCCTATCCTGGGGCAGTACTGAGTATATTCGATAACAATACGAGAAAATGGATTTTTGATGCAGAAGCTCTTGCCGCGCAGAAGATCACTTTACCCAAAGAAATCAGGGAGCAAAGCACGTTTTTGAACCTTCCTGAAACGTTTTTTGACAAACATCATGAATGGTTTATTCTCCTTTTGTATGGACTCAGCGCAACCGTCATAATAGGGAGTAGTCTGTATGGCTGGCTGATGTATCGAAGCCGAACCATAATTGCTCAACGGGAATCAGCCCTTTCTGCAATCTCTAAAAGGTTGAACCAAGCGCAGCAGATTTCTCATCTTGGAAACTGGGAATGGGATATTCAAGCCAATACCATATGGTGGTCCGATGAAATTTATCGGATTTTCGGGCTGGAGCCACAGCAGTTTCGAGCGACTTATGAAGGGTTTTTAGAGCGGGTTCACCCTGAAGATCGAGAGTTGATAGAATCGGCCGTTATGAACACGTTTGAACATGATAATGGTTATTC
>DASUNE010000112.1:0-5690 GCA_036277315.1 Sulfuricurvum sp. | reverse complement strand
TGGGTGATGTCAGACGATGGAGCAACTGTCCGTCATCGGTGAGTAATAACAATCCGCTTGTCTCTTTGTCCAATCGTCCTATCGTGGATATTTTTGGATCACGTTTGCGCCATCGATCGGGCAGTAGGGCGTACACAAGTTGTCCTTCCCCATCATCATGAGAACAGACTAGACCGATGGGTTTGTTCATTAAAATAACCATTCCCTGCAAGAGATCAAGCGGTTCGCCATCAAAAAGTACTTCATGATGAAACGCTTTGAAATCACTTCTGGTGATCTGTTTCCCCTCAACGGTGACGAGACCTGAGGCGATGAGTTTTTTGGATTCGCTTCGGCTTGCATAGCCTAGGCTGGTGAGAAGCTGGTCTAGACGTTGTTTAGAGGGCTTCAAGTTTTTCATCACTCTCTTTGGTAATACGTTCAAATTCATCACTGGCTATTTCCAAGCGTTCAAACAACTCTTCGATCATTTTTTCATCCGCAGCGACACTTTTAGAAAGCTCCATAAGTTTACTGCTATCGCCATTATTGGAATAAAGGATGAGTTGTTCATGGGAAATTTTGAGTTTCTCTTCGAGTTGCATGATCGTATTTTCACAATAATCAATCTCTTTTTTGAGAGGATTTAGTAAACGTGAGCGCTCTTGGATAATCTCGGCACGCTGTTGTTTTTGCTCTTTCTTGGAACCTTGTTGTACAGGCTTTTGAGCTTTCGGTGCATCGCTGATGTCATCTTCCCAACCAATTTTTTCCAAAAATTCATCGTAGGTACCATTAAAAAACTCAGCGCCGCCTTCACGAAAGACGATCAGCTGATCAGCCAGTTCACGCAACAGCATTTCGGAGTGGGTAACGATGACGGTAGAACCTTCAAAACGTTTAACAGCATCGCACAGTGAGTCAATGGACTGCATATCGAGGTGGTTGGTTGGTTCATCCAAAAAGAGAAGATTGGCAGGGGTGGCGATAATTTTACCCAACATGACACGGCTGCGCTCTCCCCCTGAAAGGATACTGATCTTTTTTTCACCGTCATCACCGCTAAACATCATTGTTCCGCAGATACCGCGTACTTTGACATTGGGTAATGTATTGTCCGCACTTTGGATTTCGTCGATGATGGTGCTGTTCATATTCAGACGTTCAATATTGGTTTGACCGAAATGGGCAATTTTTGTTGAGGGGTGCATAATGATCTCACCTTGTGGCGTCAGCACGCCTGCGAGGGTATTGAGAAGGGTCGATTTCCCTTTTCCGTTTTTCCCGATGATGGCAAGGCATTTGTTTTTTTCCAAGTTAAAGGAGAGGTTTTGAAAAAGCAGTTCATTTGGCGTGTATCCAAAGGAGAGATCTTTGACGCTCATGATCACCTTTGCAGGAATCGGAGAATAAGAAAAAGAAAACGACAAATCGCTGTCCGATTCAAGATTCTCCATTATCCCCATTTTATCCAGCTCTTTTTGTTTGGATTGTGCCATGACGGCTGTAGAAGCACGGGCTTTGTTTCGGGCGATAAAATCGATAAGTTCAGCCCGTTTTTTGTCATGGTTGATTTTACTTTTTTCATACAGTTCGTCTTCTTGAGCAATATGAGCATAGTATTTGATACTGTTGCCTTTGATGATCGAAACATTTTTGCGGCGCAGCCCCATTGTATGGGTACTCACGGAATCCATGAAATCGCGATCATGGGTGATAAGGATGACTTCCCCCTCAAAGGCACGGATAAAGGCACCTAGCCATCTCAGAGAAACAATGTCGAGGTAGTTGGTCGGTTCGTCCAGCAGCAGGAGATTAGGTTCAGTGACGAGGAGCTTGACGAGATTCATACGGATCTGATACCCGCCTGAAAAACTCAACGGGTCTTTGTCTAAATCTTCTTGAGTAAATCCTAAACCAAAAAGAATCTTTTCTACTTTGTAAACATCATGTTGTGCATCACCTTCTAGAACAGAAGCACACTCGTCACGGACAGTTTTATGAGTAAAATGAAGATGTTGGCGCAAGGTACCGATACGGTAGTTTTTTGGGATGATAATTTCACCGCTGTCGTACGGTTCTTCTCCCAAAATAATTTTAAAAAGGGTCGATTTTCCTGAGCCGTTACGCCCGACAAAGCCGATTTTATTGCCGGAAAAGAGTTTGAGATTCAAATCTTGGAAAAGAACCCTGCCTCCGTAGCTTTTGGTGAGATTGTTGATTTGGATCATAGGGTAAAATTAGTCTTCAATTTTGTGGGGAAGTTTCCCGGGCATTGCTTCTTTGGTAGAGAGCATATTTTCAATTTGGAGTTTTACCTTGTCATAACGAAACTGCTCTTTGAACCCTTGGATTCTGCCACCCGCTGCATTGGGGTGTCCGCCGCCGCCAACCCATTCGCCAGACATCATCGCCACGTCAACACGGTTGTGTCCGCGAAGGCTCATCGTCCCCCGTGTTCCTACATCGAGAAAGAAATCAAACTCGCTATAGCTGGTAAGGAAACCATTGCCGATGATGGACGTATTTCCCAAGCCATAGCTCAAGTATCCGCGCCATCCTTTGTAATAGATTGTCATGGTTGAGCGCTTAGCTCCCAGCAATCCAACGATGTGTCGGGTAGAGAGATTGTCGAGCGTATCATCAACGCTGTCTTTAAAAAACTCTTTTTTGATTTTATGCAGTGCTTCATCCAGTGCGATGTTAGCATTAGGGGCAAAACGCATTTGCGCCGCTTGCTCCAACATAGCAATTTTATAGGCACGATCTTCTGATGCAAACATAACACGGTTGATCTCTTTGGCATCACTGATGAGACGCATACAGACTTTGCCGTATTCGAAATCCTCTACTTCGTCTTGATGCCACAGATCAACCGCATTGACTACTTTGACAAAAGCTTCCAGCCATCCGCCACCTTCTAAGCCATAATGCTCCTGCGCATACTCATAGACGATCTTGGTAGCACAACGTTCTGTATCGAGGAAATACCATGGGTATTGTGCGGCAGTATCCTTCCCGCTTCCGTGGTGATCGAGCAGGGTGATGGTGATTTTCCAGCCGCTGTCATTGAGTCGGTTGACCTCATTGTTCAGCCATTTGGCCTCCTCAGGGTAGAGGTTAAGATCGGTGATCAAAATAGTAGCTTCCTGCTTCTCTTTTTTGATGAGTTCTATGATCTCTGTAAGTCTTTCCATGACCTCTGCGCCGTAGTTAGCATTGTAGCTGATCATAGTATGGGCTGTTTGTGCCATAACAAGTTGACAGCTGTAGCCGTCCAAATCGATGTGCGAAAGGTGGTAGATCGTTTTGATGTTGTTCATATAATTTTCCTGTTATTTGTCTAAAGTGATAGAGCCAAGTACTTCAAACTTGGCACTGGAATCTATTTCGGCGTGTGAGAGAACAACAATTTCAAGATTGAAGCGTTCGTAAATCTCGGCCAACGGTTTGCGCAGTTTTGGATCGACGATGATTATAATGGGTGAGACCCCTTTTTGAAGCAGTTCACTGGCTTTGGTACTGGTTGCCTGTATGAGGCCGTTGATCTCCCCGACATTAAGCATGAGCTGTTTTATACCATCGTGTTCTTGCGATTTTTCGAGCAGCCTCTGTTCACTCATTGCATCAAAGGTCAGAAGCTTGATCACTCCGTCCGCTCCCGTATATGCTTGGGTAATAATACGGGCCAGTTTTGAGCGTACATGCTCTGTGATTACATCTACATTCTTGGTATATTCGCTTACATCGGCAATGGTCTCAAGAATGGTAATCATGTCTTTTAATGGAACGCGCTCGTGTAAGAGGGCTTTGAATACTCTTTGAATCAAACCAATGTTCGCCACTTTGAGTAAATCGTCAACGACGACAGGGTAGTCATTTTTGATTTTATCAATCAGTATCTGTGTTTCTTGACGGGTCAAGAGCTCTTCGGCGTATTTTTTGATCAATTCACTCATGTGTGTAGAAATAACGGTTGCAGGATCAACGACGGTATAGCCGTTGATAATCGCATCTTCTTTGAGTTCGGGAGCAATCCAAAAGGCATCGAGTCCAAATGCAGGTTCTTTTGTAGGTTCTCCCTCAATCTCTCCGATAGCCATTCCGCTGTCCATGGCGAGAAAACGATCAGGCTGAATCATACCGTCGCCGATGGATACCCCTTTGAGCAAGATGGAATATTGGTTTGGTTTGAGATGAAGATTGTCCCGAATACGGACTTGTGGCATCAAAAATCCAAAATCAGCAGCTATTTTACGGCGCATAGAACGAATCCGTTCCAATAGATCGCCCCCTTGAGCCCCATCGGCAAGACGGATCAGCTGATACCCAAGAGTAAGCTCGAGCATCTCGATTTTGAGGATGTCCTCGAGAGCGGCTTCTTCTTCTTTTGCGACTTCTTCACTGGACTTTTTGCGAGGAGTTGATGAAGATGCGGATCCTGAAATATCTGCCTGAGCACCTCCAGCAGCTGAGGAAGAAGACTCCCCGATCGATGGAGCTGCAGTGAGGACAAAATCCCCTATTTCGAATTTGTATAATGCGTAACCAAGCCCTAGGAACACTAAGCCGACAAATCCCATAGAGAGTGTTGGCAAACCAGGCACTGCGGCAAACATCATCATGATAACACCTACGATGATCATGACTTTTGCATTTCCCATGAGCTGCTTGATACTTCCCTCGGCAAAGTTCCCCTCATCGTTGGAAGCACGGGTAATCATGATACCGGTTGCCGTTGATATGATCAGGGCGGGGATTTGAGAGACGAGACCGTCTCCGATGGTGAGAATAGTGAAGGTTTGTGCACTGGTGGAGGCACTGAGATCAAACTGAAAAATACCGATTAGAAAACCGCCGATGATGTTGATTGTGGTGATGATGATACCCGCAATCGCATCCCCTTTGATAAACTTGCCCGACCCGTCCATGGCTCCGTAAAAATTGGCATCTTGCAAAATTTCGGCACGGCGGCGTTTAGCTTCGGTTTCTTCTATAAGCCCGCTGTTAAGGTCGGCATCGATGGCCATTTGTTTACCCGGCATTGCATCAAGGGTGAAGCGCGCCGCAACTTCAGCAACACGGTTCGAACCCTTGGTAATAACCATAAAGTTGATCAAAACGATGATACTGAAGATAATGACCCCGATGACAAGATTGCCTTCGGCAACGAACTTTCCAAAACTCGTAACGATATCACTGACAGCCTCTGGCCCCTCATATCCGTGACTTAAAATCATTCTTGTCGTCGCAATATTCAAAGAGAGACGGAAAAGGGTAATGACTAGCAATAGGGTTGGAAATGTTGTCAGGTCTGTAGGCCTCGGAATGTAAAGAGAAATTAATAAGATAAGAATCGAAACCGCGATAACAACAGCCAACAGCATGTCGAGTATTGTGCTTGGAAGCGGGACGATGATAATTGCTAAAATGGCCATAACAAAAACAACCATACTGAGGTCGCGTGATGCGAATATGGCCGAAAGGATAGTGCTGGCGTTAGGGGTACGACGATTTTTTGCTTTTGCCAAGCGTTACTCTTCTAAAATGGCTTCGAGGGTCAGGATGCTTAAAAAATCATCTACTTTTCCCTGTAAACGGTTTAAAAAAGGCCATAAACCGCATGTTGTCGCTTGATCTGAGGGACAGCTCTCTTTTGAAGGAGCACAGTTAAACACGGCAGGCATTTTCCCCTCAGCGGCTTCCATCAC
>DASUNE010000111.1:0-18265 GCA_036277315.1 Sulfuricurvum sp. | reverse complement strand
ATTATTACATACTACAAGGAACACTATGAACCCACGAATTGAAAAAATAAGCTCCATTTTGGACATGAACAAAGCGGAAAACATCGAAGTATTTGAACTTATCGGCAGTGATTATTTTGCTGACTACGTTGTTCTCGCTTCGTCATTGGGAGAACGTCACACCATCGCGCTTCTGGACCACCTCAAAAGAGGGCTTAAGCCGGATGAGCAATTTTTATACGTTGACGAAAGCGGTGACTGGGTAGCGATCGATTTGGGTGATATCCTTATCCACATCTTAACCCCGCAATATCGCCTTAAATACGACTTAGAAAGTTTCTTAAAAGACGTTGCTGCACGAAAAAATCAAAACTGATTCGCCTTTTTGGCGTTCAAAAGTAATGCTTAAGTTTTATTAGCTATAATTTCGTTCTCTTTAAAAATGTGCGTCCGTAGCTCAGCTGGATAGAGCACCGGTTTGCGGTACCGGCGGTCAGGGATTCGAATTCCTTCGGGCGCACCATCTATTACTTCCCATTCACACAACCTTTTCAATCATCGATACTATTAATTTTGGTTATATTAATATTATTCCCGTTAAAATAGAGCATCTTTTACATAGAGGGTCGCTCATGTTTAAAAAAAATCTATCCATTATTCTTCTATTGTTTCTTCTTACCTCATGCTCTTCTCCTTATGATAAACCTCTTAAAATCTCAGCGACGACCTGGATTGGCTATACCCCTTTGTTTTATGCCAAAGAAAAGGGGTGGCTTGAACCGCTCAACATCAAAATCACCAATGTCGTATCACTGGCGGAAAACATGGCTTTGTACAAATCGGGCAATTTTGATGCGTATGTCGGAACCCAATATGAATACAGTGTTCTTTTGCCTAAAGAGAGCTCTTTGCACCCCGTGATGATGTTTGACCGTTCGTACGGCGGTGATGTCGTTGTGGGAAATATCTCTGTTAATGATCTCAAAAGTACCGAGACTGCCATCGATGTTTATTTGGAAATGGATTCAATCAATATTTCCCTGCTCAAAGATTTTCTCAAAAAACATCATATAGAAAGTAAAAAGCTAAATTATATCAACAAAGATCAAGCCTATATCTCAACCCTTAAGGGATCCGATATGAAACATCCGACCCTGATTGTTACCTATTCGCCTTATGACAATTATTTGACCAAAAACGGTTTTAAAGAGCTTGCATCTACCAAAGACGGCCTTGATCTTTTGGTCGTCGATGCGATGTTTACGACGGATAAAGTGTTTGATGAGCATCAGCAGCAGTTTACCCAACTCAAAACGTTAATCGAAAAATCATTAACGGCATTAGAAGCCAATCCAAAAGAGTATTACGAAACCATAAAAGTCTATCTTCCCGAAACCAGCTACGACGAGTTTCACCACTCGTTGCACGACATTGTTTGGATTAACAAAACGATTTCTCCCGAATTGGAAGAGCGATTGAATCAAGCCAATTTTCCTATCCGAAAGATCATCCAATAGCATGCGTATTCATCGATTTATCCTTTTAATTACGCTGCTTTTCACTCTCTCCATTTATGCATTGTTTAGCTACTATTTTTTCAAACAAGAAGAGACGATGGCTTCGGTGATCTTAAAAACATTGCACAGCAGTCTCTCAGAAACAAGTTATACCTTATCCAAAAGCATTAAAAGCAAAGAAGATGTCGTCGTATCCCGTCCACTATTGGATCGCATCGCTGCAAATCAGCCCTTCATCAGCGCTATCCTTGTTTTGGAAGGGAAAAAGGCCATCGTAAATACCGACCCGCATTATGGAATCGAATCGGTTTGTACTAAGACGGATGCTTTTGAAACTGCGTATCAAACCCTGACCGAAAAAAGATCCATTGAGCAAGAGATCCGGTTTTATGCGCAAGGCAATCTCGAAACGCTTACCCTTGTCTATATCCTTGACCATGATGAAATTCAGACCCATTTTATTGAAAACAAACAAGAGTTTTTAACCTATTTTGGATTGCTTCCTATTGTTTTACTGCTCGTCATGTTTATGCTGTTACGGCGTTATATCTCAACTCCGCTGGAGCGTCTTCGTCAATTTGCCTATTATCAAAGCGTTATTCCTCAGACATGCACAATACGTGAGCTCGAATCCGTTCGATACTCGATGGTACAAACGTTTGCTCGACTGGAATCCGAAAAAAATGAACTGTATTTAATCGCGAGAACCGATGCATTAAGCGGCTTGGCCAATCGCAATTCGTTGGAAGAATATCTCCAAAAATTAATCGCGGCATCTGCAAGAGAGAAGAAACAGTTTGCTTTTTTGTTTTTGGATATCGACCACTTTAAAAGCATTAATGATTCACTGGGACACAATGTAGGAGATGAACTTTTAAAAAACGTGGCCTCGGTGATTCAAAAAGTCGTCCGCCCTAACGACATTGTCGCCCGTATCGGCGGGGATGAATTTGTCATTGTTCTCCAAGATTATGATACCTATCTAGAGCTTTCAACCATCATCGACAGAATACAAAAGCAGTTGATGTCTCCCTGGCTGATACAAACTCATTCTATTCATATCACCAGCAGCGTAGGGGTTGCGCTCTACCCGGATGACGGAACGGATATTGTCACCCTGATGAAGCACTCCGACATTGCAATGTACCAAGCGAAAAAACAAGGGCGTGCCCAATACCAATTTTTCACCCAAGAGCTCAATGACAGTATCCAGCATCTGATCCAACTGGATAAGGAGATGCGCCGGGCGTTGGAGAGTAGAGAGTATGAGCTCTATTATCAACCAAAAATCGATTTACAAAGCGGTGAAATCACAGGTGCGGAAGCATTGATCCGATGGATTAGTCCTGAGAAAGGGATCATTGCCCCCGATACCTTTATTCCGCTTGCGGAAGAGAATGGCTTTATTGTAAAACTGGGGGATTGGATTATTGATGAAGCCCTCAATCAGCATTTGCGATGGAAAGAAATGGGGATTGAACTCATCCTCTCGATCAATATCTCAACGAAGCAATTGCTGGAGATCGGTTTTGTCAACAAACTCATCGAAAAGATAGAGAGCAAAAAGGTCGATCCGACGAAAATAGACATTGAAATCACCGAGTACATGTTTATCGAAGCCAATAAAGAGAGCCACAGTATCTTAAGTGCAATCAGCGATTATGGAATCAGTATTTCACTGGATGATTTTGGTACAGGGTATTCATCCCTCTCCTATTTGAAAAAATTCCCGATTAATTATTTGAAAATCGATAAAACGTTTTTGGATGATTTTAACACCGAAGACGGTGCCGTCTTTATCGAGACCATTGTCAAAATGGGACAAGTCTTAAAGATCAAAGTCGTCGCCGAAGGGGTCGAAGAAGAGGCTCAGGTTGATTTTCTAAAAGAGATAGGCTGTGACCAATACCAAGGCTATTATTTTTCCAAACCGATTAACGTGGCGGATTTTGAAAAAGTATATCACGATTCTCGCGCATAGATTTCTATCGCAGCTGATTGATCTTTAACACAAACTCCACTTCGGCTTTTGACAATCTCAGCTCTTTGGCAATCACATCCACTTCAAGCCCTTGATTGTAGCGGTCAATGACTTTTTCATCGTCCAAACCGCTAACGGATGCCGGAAGGGAAAGACTTCGGATCCGCTCTTCGAGATAACGCAGACGATTCTCTGTTTTTTCTTTATAAGCGCTAAATGTCCCTTCAATCTGTCCAAGAGACTCCATGATGGGAAGAGAGAACTCATTGACATCGTATTGCATCTGTGCGGAAACCATAGGGGCAGAATCCTGCATCGAGGTGACAATCTCCATCTCGGCTTTGAATCGCTTGTCTATCTTGTAAACTTCGCGATGCAGTTCTTCGACCGCATGCGCTATTGAGCGTAATTTGGCATTGGTTTCATTCTCTTTATTCACCATATAATAAATCAGACCCAAAACCATTGCAGCCAGAGCAATTAAAACCAACTCAATCCCAAGACTCATTCAAGCCCTTTCATATGGCGAATAATGGCACGCTCGCGAGCTGTCATATAGGCACCCCATTCGTTCGCATCTTTGATATGTATTCGAGTGATTTTTGCCAATGTTGGCGAAAGCGCTTCAAAAAATACCGGCGTTAAGCGTTGAGGCAAAACAGGCAATTCAATTCGCCCATAATAGTACTGAGAAGTTTCCAACAGTGGTTCAGAGAGTTCAAAATGGTCAAATCCTATTTTCTCGATCTTAGCCTTGGCATCCAGGGGAAGATACGTTGTTGTTTTTCCGAGAATAAGATTTTCCACCCGATCCATTTTACGGTAGAGTTCAACAAGCAAATGCAAAACAACGGGATCACTGTCGCTCGTATCGCCTTTGGCCCGAGATGTTCGTAACCATTGCCCTATCGCATCATCATCACGTTCAGCGATCAGGTTAAACTCAAGTTCAAATCCTTCGGGATTACTCTCCAAAGAACCAAAATCAATCTCCAAATGCGCTTCTACTAATCGTACATCATTCATGGTATCACCTTATCTAAAATCACACATCCAAAAAATACAAATCCTAAATACCCATTGACCGTAAAAAAAGCCCGGTCAATTTTGGTAAAATCTTTGCGAACCAAATAATGTTCATATCCTAACATAACTAGTGAAAAAAGCAGCGCTGCATACCCAAAAATTCCCAAATTCGCCGCAACGACAAACAATCCCCAAAACAAAAGGGTTAAACCGTGAAAAGCAACGGAGATTTGAAGCGTCGCACGGCTTCCGTATTTCGAAGGGATGGAATGAAGGTTATTCGTTTGATCAAACTCCATATCTTGAAGCGAATAGAGCAGATCAAATCCCGCCACCCAGAACATCACTCCGATACTGAGATAAAGCGACCACAACGGTACCGTGCCCAGTACCGCAATAGCACCTGCCATCGGCGCAAGCCCCAATGAAACGCCCAATACAAGGTGCGCCATTGAACTAAATCGTTTAAAATAGGAATAACTTAAAAGCACGATCAAGACAGGGACACTTACAGCAAAAGCCAGATCATTGACAAAATAGGTGACCGCCATAAACACCAACGCATTGACTGCCGTAAAAATAGCAATCGATGCACCGCCAAGCCGCCCATCCACACTCGGACGATTTGCCGTACGAGGATTATTCACATCGTATGCTCTGTCCACATACCGATTGAATCCCATCGCTGTATTGCGTGCGCTTACCGCTGCGAGGGCACCCAAGAAAAGGAGCTTAAACCCAAACCACCCATCTGCAGCAACAATCATAGCAATGAAGATAAACGGAAGAGAAAAAATAGAGTGTTGAAACATCACCAGCTCATTAAAATCTCGTAAACGTTTGGCAATTCGCTTCACACAACCCCTTTGTGTATTTTCTTTATTTTATCCTAATTTCTCTTTATCATTTTGTCATTCCCCCTTTTCAGGGAAGAATGGGGAGAAATTACCATGTTATAATACCGCCATGAAACAATTGGCGATTATCGGACCTACCGCTTCAGGCAAAAGCGATCTTGCATTGTCTTTGGCTCAAGAGCACAATGCTGTACTGCTGTCTATCGACTCTCTGAGTATCTACAAAGAGATTGACATTGCCTCCGCAAAACCTTCCGAAGATGAGCTAAAGCGTGCTGTCCATTTTGGTATCAATGTTTTATCCCCTGATGCAACCGCCAGTGTTTTCACGTTCATTGACGAATACACTCGCGCCTCTTCGTACGCACAAACACACGGTAAAAATCTTATTATCGTTGGCGGAAGCAGTTTTTATCTCAAAAGCATGCTTGATGGACTCTCCTACATCCCTCCTATCAGCGATGAAACAAAATCCATCGCATCTGGCATGCTCATTGATCTGGAAAAATCCCACCATTTTTTAGCCCGGATCGATCCCGCAACGGTGGATAAAATCATGCCCAATGATGCGTATCGCATTGAAAAAATGCTTCATCTCTGGCTCCAAACAGGAGTATCCCCCTCCCAATGGTTTTATGAGCATCCTCCCCAGCCGATTATTCAAAACTGTCCCATTCTTAATATCCACATCGATCGTGCCGTTTTGCGAGAGCGAATAGCCTTACGCACTCAAAAAATGATTGAATCAGGATTGATTGATGAAGTAGCCAAGCTGGAACAGCACCACGGAAGAGCCCCAAACAGCATGAAAGCCATCGGCATACTCGAGACATTGGAATTTTTGGATGGAAAAATAGATCGTCAAACGTTACAAAATGCTATTTCCACGCATACCGCACAACTCGCCAAACGCCAACAAACGTTTAATACCCATCAGTTCGAACTCCATACAAACGGATCAACGCACGAACTCTATCAATCGGCTACAACAATCCTAAAGCATCTTTAGCCAGCTTGCCCCACGCCGAATTTTTATCGGCTTTGATACTGACACTGAATGCGGTTTTTGCCTCACCGTTGCGTCCCATCTTCATTGCCAATGAACCAATGAGATAGTGCTGTCTGGATCTTTTCTCTGCCGTAAGTTTTCGTGCATCCAAACTTCTGAGGATATCCAGCGCCTCTTTGTTTTTCTCTTGATTCATCAAAACTTGCGCAAGGGTAAATTCAATAAATGGCGATTGAGTATAGGTTGATGTTCGCTTTTGCAAGGAAATGACTTTAGCCGCATAATTTTGGACCATGGCATCATCTTTGCGTTTTAGCCCCAAGCTCACCATGTGCGTATAACGCTCCAGATCTTTAAAATCAATTCCAAAAAGGGTTTCGCACTCTTTGATGGTTTTTACCATCAAAATATCATTGCCGCTGCGCTGTGCACCGTCAAATAACAATCGATAGACCTCATTGAGAGGCGGATTTTTTTGCGCCTTTAACAGTGCTGTCAGATCATTTCCTGCTTTTGCCGATTCTTTATATTCGCCCAAGGCAAAATGGAGTTTCGTACTGCGGTAAAGCCATTGTTGACGGCTTTCCATCTCTTGCACTTTAGAATTTTTTTGTGCCAAACTTTTTGCGACAGGGAAATTCCCCATATTCAATGCGCACTCGAATGTCAAACCGTCCCATTTCGGCAAAAGCTTGATTTTGTACATTTTTTGCATTGAAAGCGCTTCAGAACATTTCCCCTCTTGGAGTTTTTTCTGGGTGATCATAGCCGCGCTTTTGGAGATAAGCGCATTGGCTTCAGGGTAAGCCGTAGTATCAAGTTTGTAAAGCTCATTGTCCATTTTTAAGACCGCGTCATATTTTCCCTCTTTGAACAACAGCTGCGCTTTTTTATACATGGCTGTTTTTCCGATTGAGTCGTTTCCATAACGTTCAATGAGCTCATCGTATTTTTGCTCACCCTTGGCCCCTTTTGGCTCTTCTTTTTCAAAAAACAATCCGTCTTTGGCGCGTTGCACTTCTGCGATCGACTCTCCATGGGGGAAAAGTTCGATGTACTCGTTAAATTTCTTCAACGCTTTGGTTTTATCCCCTCCTTTCGAGTACAAGATCCCAAGATTTTTAAGGTATTTTTGATGCTCTTGCGACTTATGGGGTACTCTACCGATAAGGCTTTGCGTGATTTTCGCTGCAGCAAGATATTCATTGTTCCCTTCCAATACTTCAATCATTTTCAATGATTGCTTATGGACTTCACCGAAATACGAAGGATTCGCTTGCACTATTTTGTCAATAAACTCTTTTGCCCGCTTGAAATTCTTACTCCCCATCTCAATACGGGCCAATTCAAAAGCGCACGCAGAAGCCAATGTCACATCTTTTGTTCGGGATAATGCCTGACGATAATATTTAGCCGCTTTTTGGCTTCCACCCAGAATTTCAAGGTGTTTGGCTTTAAAATACATCCCTTGCTGAGCAAATGGATCCTCGTTATGCTCCGAAAACAAGCGATCATAAAAATAGTCTGAATCGGTATGTTGTCCCAGTTGAGAGTAAGCATTCGCCGTATACGCCAATACTTCGGCTATATTGGGATCATTTGAATATTGTCGCATAAACGGTTTGGAAAGCTGAATGATTTTCTCGAACTCTCCTCGATGATGCAGCGCCCGGATTTGATACAACGTTAACTCATTGGCAAAAATCGTATTGGGATATTTTTCGAGAACATCTTTGGCGATATAGAGTACTTTTTTATACTCTTTCGCCGCATACGCTTTCTTCAGACCCATATAGTCATTGACGTCTTGAACGTTTTTCATCTTAATCGGATTGCCCTTAAGATCCAGTCCCCCTACGAAAGGGTAGCTCTCTTTTACGAGAGCAATGGGAAGATTGATCGCATTTGGATTGGATTTTGGCTGCGAAATCATCGGAATGTTTTTCGTATATCCGATAATCGTCCAATGCTTAATCGGCTTTACACCCGATTTATAGACATCGGTGGCGTAGAGAAGATTAAAACCGATAGGGAAAAGGGCTATTTTTGTTTTAGCGCTGATCACAAGCAAACTGGGTGTTTGTGAAAAAGAAAAATGAGGATTGTTTATTTTCGGAAGGGAACTGCCTTTTGATACAGGGCATTCTACGCGAACGATTTCATTGAAATCGTTACGATATTCACGGCATTCAAAAGGTTTAACGTCTCGCAAATGCAAAACGCTGTAAGGCTCACCCTCTTCTTGACCGCTTTGGATCGAAATATCCAATCCAAAAAGGGGGAGGCAAATGAAAAGAAGCAACAGCCATCGGTTCATTTGGCCTCCATAATCTATTTAATAGCCGCTATTATACACGAATAATGTAATCACTTTCAAAAGCGGATTAACCGCAAAGACGGCAAAGATCGTTCCGACGGCAGCAATACCGATAATCGTTTTAAGGGAAAGAGAGGCGTTGGTCAAATAGTATTTTTGATACTCGGAAACCGGCTCTTTCATAAACATAAACACAATGAGTTTGAGGTAATAATACGCTGCAATAGCAGAGTTCAATGCCATAATCAATGCAAGGACGATATAGCCGGCGGACACCGCTGAACCAATCATGTACATTTTCCCCCAGAAGAGTCCAAAAGGAGGGATTCCTGCCAGAGAGAGCATAAACAATGCCATCATAATCGCTGCCATCGGCATTGTTTTGACAAGTCCTGCAAATTTTTCATACGGATGATCGGAGCTTTGTCCCGCGATCAGATTCTTTTGACGGCTCACCCACAACATCGAGAATGCTCCAAGATTGGTAAAGCTAAAGAGGGCCCAATACAAGAAAAGCGCTGTATTCGACTGTGTAGACCCGATTAAAATCGCGGCCATCACAAATCCTGCATGCGAGATTGAACTGTAGGCAAGCATACGTTTCACATCGCTTTGGACCAATGCCCAGATATTGGAGGCCGTCATCGTTATCACAACCGCTACATACAAGGTCACTTGAAGCCATACGACACCGCTGTGTACCAAAAACTCAAACAATCGCATCGCAACGACGAAACCAGCGATTTTTGGGACAATCGACATATAACCCGCCAATGCCGCAGAAGATCCTTCATAGACATCCGGAGTCCATGTATGGAAAGGGACCATAGAGACTTTAAACCCGATAGCCGCCAACATAAAGACAACACCCAAAAGGACGAAACCGATATTCGTGTACTGATCTTCTGCCAATGTCACCGCGATCTGATGGATTTCAACGGAACCCGTAATGGCATAGAAAATCATCGAACCAAAGGCGAAAAAGCCTGCGGCCAATGCACCCATGGTGAAATATTTGACGGCTGCTTCAAACGATTTTGAACGATTATGCAACGCGATAAGCGTGTACAACGCCAACGAAGCCGTTTCCAACCCGACAAAGATCAAAATAAGATTATCGGTTGCCACCATAAACTGGAAGCCTGCGATCATAAACAAGAACAGGGCAAAATATTCAGGGTAATTGTATTCATGAAACCGTTTAGAGGTCAATGCCAATGGGATAAAGAGCATCGAGCCTGCAACAATAATGATTTGGGACAAAATGGCCAAACCATCAATAAGCATCACATCAAACATCCCAAGAATGGTTCCATGTTTTAAGAAACCGTTTCCAAAATCAATAATAGCGCCCAAATCCAGCAATAAGAAAAGAAGGCTCACCATGACATACAATGACTTGTGCAACCCTCCTTTGACCAAATCGATACACAAAATAGTCAATGCGCCCACAATAGCAATAAGCATAGGGGCAAGTGTCATTATATTAAGTGACGCTAGAGAAATAGTGACTGGCTCTAACATTAGTGCGCCTCCTGGGGTGAATTCATCATTTTTGATTGACTTAAATCAGGGATACGTTTTTGCGCTTCAACCGTTTGTGCTTTGTCGTGCATCAACTGTACGATGGATTCAACGCTGTTGTTGATCGGCTCCAATACCGGTTTTGGATACACTCCCAACCAAACCGCAATCATGACTAAAGGGATAAGCCCCAATAATTCGGTACGATTGACGTCTTTGAGATGCTTGTTCTCTTCTTTGGTAACCGTTCCGAAAAACATTTTTTTGTACGCTGAAAGCATGTAGATGGCGCCCACGATAATCGCTGTACCGGCTACCAGTGTGTAGGCGTGAGATTGTTTGTAAAAACCAAGCAAGCTCAAAAATTCTCCCACAAAATTAATCGTTAACGGCAGTCCGACCGATGCCATCATCATAATACCAAAGATCGTTGCGTAACGGGGCATCACGGAGGCTAATCCGCCAAATTCCGACATCAATTTGGTATGGCGTCTGTCGTAAATGACACCGACGAGCAAGAACAATGCCCCTGAGACGATCCCATGCCCGATCATCAAAAAGACTGAACCTGAAATCCCTTCTACGTTAAGAGCGAAAATACCAAGGATAATAACCCCCATGTGCGATATCGAGCTGTAGGCAACGACTTGTTTGATATCTTCTTGCGCATACGCTACCATCGCCGCATAGACAATCATGATAATTGCAAGGATGGCGATGGGAAACATGAATACCACGGAGGCATCCGGAAACAGCGGAAGGGAAAAACGGACGAATGCATACGTTCCCATCTTGAGCAAAATTGCCGCAAGAATGACCGAACCGATCGTTGGCGCTTGACCGTGTGCATAAGGGAGCCATGTATGGAAAGGGAACATCGGGACTTTGATCGCAAATCCCAAGAAAAAGGCAGCAAAAAGCCACAATTGATAATTAACCGGAAGGATCAGACGATACCACTCCAAGATTGAAAAGCTCCATTGTCCTGTTGCTTGATTGTACAAATACGCCATAAAGAGTATCCCGACCAACATGACCAATGAACCGGTGAACGTATAAAGGAAAAATTTAATGGAGGCGTAAATGCGAAGAGGTCCGCCCCATGCACCAATGATATACAGCATCGGAATCAACGAAAGTTCCCAGAAAACGTAAAAGAGGATCGCATCAAGTGCCGCAAATACACCCACCATCGTCATCTCTAAAAAGAGCAGCGTGATAATGAGATCTTTGAGTCGGCGTGTTTCGGTCAATGAAGCGATACCGATCATCGTAAAAAAGGTAGATAAAATAATGATAAACAGTGATATACCATCGATTCCGACCAAATAATTGATACCAAAGGCAGAGATCAATGGAGCCATCTCCATAAATTGCATCCCTTGAGCCATTGGGTCATACAAATTCCATAACCACAGTGATAAGAAAAATTCAACAGCGGCTACCGTAATACCGTACGCTCTGACGCTATCTTTATGAACGACGAATCCGAGCATCGCTGCCAATGCCGGGAAGAAAATTAAAATCGATAAAATGTGTTCTTGCATCAAATTCTCCTTACATTGCCCGTAGATTGACTGCGTTGTAACCCGCAGTAAATGCTACAGCAAGTACCAATAAAACGACTAAACCGATAACCATCCAACGTAACATACTGGAGAGATTACCGTTTTGCATCGTATGTGTTTTTTCACCTGTTCTGTAAATGGCATTGGCGATTCCATCGACCGTTGCATCCACAATCTTAAGGTCAATTTGTTTCCATGCCATTTTGGATAGCTGCAAATACGGTTTGCTAAAGACTTCATCATACATCTTGGGAATGTAATATTGATTCTTCAATAACTTATAGATAAAACTGTTTTCCATCTTTGATGTCCCATCCGGAACCCCATTCCATGAAGCGTATTTTTTATAGGCGAACGCAATGGCAGCAATAACCAGCAACTGTGTCCCTATTGTCATAATCCAGTAGGTTGTAACGCTGTGTACGTGGTACTGTGTCGCAGGGAGAAGTCCGATAACCAACTGATAGTAAGTTGATTTAAACGAGCCTGCGATGATGGCCAAAATAAGCAATGGAGACATGGCGACCAGCATGAATTTATACGCTTCATGAGGATGAATACCAAAAAGTTTATAACGCTCTTCACCATGGAAAATCAAGGCTACAAGTCTAAACGAATAAAACGCTGTCAACATTGCGGTAAATAAAAGTACCGAATAAATAACATAGTGATGCTCAACAAATCCAACTTCTAGAATCAAATCTTTTGAGAAAAATCCTGCGAAAGGGTAGATTCCCGCAAGCGCAACCGATGCAAGGGTCATCATAATAAATGTCCCCTTCATCACTTTGCGCAAACCGCCCATTTTAAACGGATCCAATTCATCGTGCATCGCGTGCATGACGTTACCCGCACCAAGGAAAAGCAATGCTTTGAAAAACGCATGCGCCATAAGGTGAAACAATGCCACCCAATAAGCGCCCAATCCGGCGGCTACAAACATATACCCCAGCTGTGAAAGGGTTGAATAGGCGATAATACGTTTCATATCACGATTGACCAATGCCATAGACGCTGCAAAAAGAGCGACGAATGCACCCAGACTTGCAATAAAGAGTCCGACATTAGGGATCAAATCATAAATAGGATTTGCACGTACGACCAAATAGACCCCTGCGGTAACCATCGTTGCGGCATGAATCAATGCCGAAACAGGAGTAGGACCTTCCATCGCATCCGCAAGCCACGTGTGGAGAGGAAATTGTGCCGATTTACCCATCGCACCGATAAAGAGGAAGATACCGATCCAGGTAATGGTTTGCATTGGGAGATTGGCAATTGTGTCAAATACGACGTCGTACTGAAGAGAACCCAGATTCCAATACATCATAAAGATACCGATCAACATCGCCAAGTCAGCAATACGGTTCATAATAAAGGCTTCGTTTGCCGCCCATGTCGCTGATTCTTTATGATACCAAAAACCAATAAGAAGCCAGGAACAAAGACCTACCCCTTCCCAACCGATAAACAGACCTAAAAAGTTATCGCTCATGACCAGTACCATCATCGAGAAAACGAAGGCGGATAGATAAGAGAAGAAGCGGTTAAACCCTTTATCGTGATCCATGTAACCCACCGAGTAGATGTGGACAACGGTAGAGACAATCGTGACAACCATCATCATGACAACACTTACCTGGTCAACGACAAATCCAAACGGAATGTACAAATCGCCCGTGGCTATCCATGTCATCATTTCGACGTGTACCGTGTGACCGCTTAAGACATAGTCTAACAAGATCGCACTGCTTATAAAAGAGGTAAACAGCAATCCTGATGTCATAACTCCCGTAATAGCCGTCTTAGGGGATGCTCCAAACAATGCCGCAAAAAGGGAACCCGCCAGTGGAGCAAAAAGTGCAATGTATAAATAAATTTCCATGTGGTCCTATCCTTTCATCGATGTCATTAGATCAAGATCGATCTTGCCCGTACGTTTGTACCATACGATCAACAGACCCAATCCTACGGCTACTTCGGAAGCCGCAATTGCAATAATAAAGAAAGCAAACATCTGCCCTGTATAATCACCGCGATAATGCGATATCGCAGCCATTCCGATATTAACGGAGTTTAATAAGATTTCCGTTGCAAAAAAGAGCATCAGCAAATTTTTACGGCGCATGACACCAATCAAACCAATGGAAAATAAAATTGTAGAAAGTACCAAATAATGCGTTAATGTGACTTCCATTAGTGTACCTCTTCTTCTGTGCTATGACTGACGCTTGATGCTTGCATCAATGCAATCTCTTCTTCCGCCATAAGGGTCAATGACTTATCCATCTTTTTCCCGGCTAAAACAATCCCTGCAACCATCGCGACGAGTAACATAACCGCTGCAAGTTCAAAAGGGACTAAGTATTTTGTAAACAAAACCATTCCGATGGCTTGAGAGTTTCCAATGGAGGGGTCAATCGGATAATGTGCCGCTAAATTATTGGTAACAATCGGGGCAAGGACAATGAGAACCACCAATACGGCCGAGATTGCCCCAAGAGCAATAATAAAGCGCGGATTGGTTCGCTTTTCGACAACACGGCGTGTCGTATCAAAAAACATCATCCCAAACGCATACAATGCCATCACGGCACCGGTATAGACAATTATTTGGATAGCACCCAAAAAGTCGGCACCCAAAATAAAGAAAAATGCCGAAATAAAAATCATCCCTGCTGCCATAGCGGTCAGTGCATAGAGTGCTTGCGATGTCATCACCGTAATCGTAAACATTACGATGGTGAGTGCTGCAAACAGATAAAAAGCTATTGCTTCAAACATTGTGTCTCCTTAATACGCAAGAGGCGTTTTGGTAACGCTCTCGTTAGGGGTAATAGCACCAAAACCTGGGTACTCTGCTTGCTGACCTGCCGTGAGCCAATCAAGCGGTGTTAGCATATCGTCTTTAATAACAAAATGGGCACGCTGTTCGGAACCGTTTTCATACCGCTGACCGTGAACGATCGCCAGTTCCGGACAAACTTCAGCACAATATCCGCAGAAAATACAGCGTCCAAGATTGATGCTGTACTCCGTCACTTCTTTACGGCTGTTTTCATCAATACGGGTATCCATACGGATACAATCCGAGATACAGATTTTTTCACACAATCCGCATCCGATACAACGCTCATATCCCGATTCCCATAAACGTAAAAGTTTATGAACGGCGCGGTAACGAGGCCCTATAGGGAGCTTTTCGAGCGGATATTTGACCGTATGAATGTCGAATTTGATCATCTCACGCATGACTACCCACAATCCGACAAACAGCTCGCCTCTAAAACTACGCTTGACAACTTGTTTAAACTTATCCCATCCCGTGGTTGGATACTCTTCAATATCGACGTAATAATAAGCACTTTGCTCACTTACATTACGATCGTTCAATGGTTCACTATGCATCCATCCCTCCTTAAAACATCATCACAAGACCGGTGATCACAATATTGACCACGGCTATTGGCATTAACACTTTCCAGCACAACCACATCAACTGATCGGGTCGTACATCTGGCCATGCGGCGCGTGTCCAGAGGAAAAAGAAAAAGAAAAATGCGACTTTTAGAAGCAATTGAATCGCTCCGGCAATCGTCCCATCACCAAAACCACCCAAGAAGATGATCGCGATCACGAAGGATATAAAGAACATATTGGCATACTCACCGATAAAGAAAAGACCCCATCTCATCCCTGAATACTCTGTTCCAAACCCGTCGATAAGCTCATGATCGTTCGCAATCAAGTGAAACGGCGTACGTCCCGTCTCCGCAAATGCCGCAATCCAAAAAAGGATAAAGGCGACCGGTTGTGACCAGACGATCCAGCTTCCGATTCCTCCTGTTTGGTAGTTGTTAATATCGATGAGAGACAATGATCCTACCATCATGAGAGGTGCCAGCAGTGAAAGTCCGCTGATTACTTCGTATGAGATAAAGACCGCGGCACTCCGAGCGGCTGAAATCAACGAAAATTTATTCGCCGATGCCATACCGCCCAAAAGCGGTCCATACAAACCAATGGCCATAACCCCCAACACATACAAGATACCGATATTGACATCCGCAACAATGGGGTGAACCGTGTAGCCAAAAGCGGTAAACTGAGGCCAAAACGGAATGGCTGCTGCTGCCATAAATGCCGTTGCAGCGGTAATGACGGGAGCAAGTTTAAAGATAGGCTTTACGACGTTTTGAGGGATAATGTCCTCTTTGGTAAAAAGCTTAATCCCATCCGCTGCCACTTGAAGCAATCCAAACGGTCCTACGTGCATGGGTCCAAGACGGCGCTGCATAAATGCCAATACCTTACGTTCAACGTACGTACCAAACCCTGCAAGTGCAGAGAATACCAATAAAATAACGACGATTTTTACAATCGTTTCGATGATAAATGCCATATCCATGCTTTACACCTTTTGTATAGATACACTGACAAAGCGATAATCGCCAAACAATGCACTGGAATTAATTTTCGAATCAAATGTGGGGAGATAGGGGATCTCTCCATTGATTTTTGTATCATGAATGATGCGCACAACCATTTCACCCTTTTGTGTCGTGATCCGTACTTGATCTCCTACACTTAGACTATTATTATCCATAAATAGACTCGATGCGTACAATCCGCCCTCTTCGCTTAGCTGATGCGCTTTTGCCGTAAACGGAGAAAATTGCAATACCGGATTTGCCAAATACAAAGCTTGTCCCGTTAAGGCAGCTTTTTCATCCAAGGGTTGAACGTTTTCATCGTCACCGCATGCGACTTTTTGAGATTCGAGTACATATCCTCGAACTTCAATCCCTGCATTGGTGTAGAAATTCGGAAGAGAATCAAATGGTACGTGGCTAAAACCTGCATTGAGCGGTAATTGTTCCGTATAATTAACCGTCAAAGCCTCATTCAATCCAAGAGCATTGGCAATATCATTGAGGGTATATCCGCCAAACGCAACTGCAACATTGGTTGGATTCACCCGCTTGTCGATACTTGTCAACGTCCCCTCTTGCTGATTGAGAGCCGGCATATCCAAATCACCGTCCCCCAATGCACTGAGCGTGAAATCTCCTGCTGTATTATAACCGATTGTGCTCGATCCCGCACGCTCATCCAAGTCACAAATCAGCGCAACACCCAAGGTATTGGAAAGATTGGGAATCATCGTAACGTCAAATGCCGTGTATTTCTCAATCAGTCCGACAAGGCGTGCACAATTCTTAGCATTTGCATGGGTATACAGATCCGGCCCCACCATCAATGAGAATTTTTCTTTTTTCGCCAAATATTTAGTCAAAGTATCACTGAATCCAGCGGGTGCATTCAAAATCTCAAGAAGACGGTTCTCATCTACCTCTACGTCTTTGGAAACTTTTTTCTTCACCGTTTTCGTGACCTCTTCGCTCACCTCTTCCTCAACACCGCTCTCTTCGTTAAGAACTTTTTTCACGACGGTTTCGGTTATTTTTTCATCGACGGTCTCTTCGATCGTTACCATCTTGGTGGAATGGAACGTTTTCAAATATTCGACAATACTTGAGGGCATGCTTTCTTTGTCTCCGAAAAGATCCAACATCAAATACAATGCCGCTTCTTCCATCATAGGAGAATGATTGATTTGGGTCACGTTTTTAGACATATCCTCAATCACAGGGTCATTGATCGGATGGAAATACAATCCCGCACCCTTGTTCATTGAGAGGGCATTGTTCATCGCAAAACGGGCATTGGGATTGTCCGTTTTAAGTGCGCTTCCGATAGAGATGACAAAATCGGACTCGTGGACCTCTTTGAGGTTTCCGCGATAGAGAGATTCTCCGGTAACGGCGCTGTAATGGGCCAAGAAGTTTTTAAACTCTCTTGCTTCGTTATTAATCAGCTTAACACCCAATTTTTCTTTGATACGCTGCAAGATCATCGCTTCTTCGTTTGTGATCGTCGACGTAAAGGCAATGGTGTCAGCGTTTTTAAAGGCACGGATCGCTGCATCAAACGCAACAGGATCTTTCGTGACATTGGCATTTTGGAAATCGTATCCATACCGTCCTGCACCGCATAATGAGACGTAATTCCACTCATTTTTAACCCGATAAATCTTCTCATCCGGATGGGCAATATCGGTATGTTTAATCTCGTAATTGATTTGGCATCCCGCGCTGCAATGGGCACATGTCGCAGGAACCTGTGAGAGTTCCCAAGCATTCGAGGTGTATTGATAATCACTGCTGACCAATGCCCCGACCGGACATACCGACGTACACTCACCGCAATTCGTACAATCTAAGGTGTCCCCTGCATTAGGGGCAATAAGCGATTTGTTGAGCTTATTCCACATCGCATAGGCATCTTTGGGCATTGACTCTTTGAACGCCGCTTCGATTGGCTCACTGCCGCGTGCAACCGTCGAAAGGGCTGCATCTCCGATCATATCTTTACAAACGGTAATACAACGCTCGCACATAATACACAATGCCGGATCATAATGGAT
>DASUNE010000110.1:0-24454 GCA_036277315.1 Sulfuricurvum sp. | reverse complement strand
CCCCTGGCCCGCCGTATTTTCGATGGTGAGGTTGACCCCTTCGACCCTATTAATCGCTTCATTCATACTCATGGCGATACGGTCAATACACTCTTCTTCGCTAATTTGTTTAAGGTGGCTTCCGGGGTGGAAGTTAAGACGGTCCAGCCCCAACTGCGAACAGCGCTGCAGCTCATCGATAAACGCCTCCAGCGACTTTTCACGCTTTTCCTCTTCGGGATGACCCAGATTAATCAAATACGAATCGTGGGGTAAAATGTGGCGTGGCAAAATACCGCTTTGTGTAAGGTTGTCTTTAAAAAGCCCGATTGTCTCATCATCAAGAGGTTTTGCTGCCCATTGTTTCTGATTTTTGGTAAAAAGGGCAAAGGCACGCGCCCCGATTTTCATGGCATTAAGGGGGGCATTAAACACTCCGCCCGAAGCAGAGACATGAGCACCGACGTATTTAGACATAATGGTTTCCTAGTTTCAAGTGTGCCATTTTAACACAGCTTTCCGCTCCCCTTACTGAGTCTCGTTGGACTCCACAAGATCACTAATCTTGATCATCAATCCATTCAGTCGGTCTTTAAAATACGTTTCGGATGGAGAACGGCGATAGACAATATCCATTTCATCATTTCGTATGTTTTGAAATTTCACTCCGCCACACGATTCGCTCGTCCCATTGCCATCAAAAATAGGTTCTCCTTGCAAGACCCTGCGCATCGTATCGCTTGGATAATCTTTGTATAAATACTCTTTGACAAATACCTCTTCGCTCATACATCCCGCACTTAAACACACCCGCGAATCGATTGAAATTTTTTCAACAGCCGCACCTGCGGTAAAAAGCTCTACTTCTACGGCATCCTGGGCATATCGGATATATCCCATATCGGCAAACTTCAATTTAGGGCTTTTGATGACTATCATTTTAGGCTGACTGATCGTATACTGTTTCGTTGCACACCCTCCAAACAAGAGAGTGAGCAAACTAACCCATAGGATAGAGTATTTTTGCATGCACCGCGTCCAAAGCTTGCAGTATTTCAGGAGAAAGAGTCACATTCATCGCAGCCAAACTCGCATCGAGTTGTTGTGGCGTTGTTACTCCGATAATCGTAGAAGCGACAAAATCAAACTGCTTGCTCCACGCAATCGCCATCGTTACCACATCCATCTGCGCCTCATGCGCTATGCGCAAATACTCTTGTGTTGACGCAAGCGTCTTGTCATTTAAAAAGCGCGAAGCCATCAGACGTTGACGGGTGTTGGGTGATTTGACGTAATCGCTAAAACGCCCTGACGCATTGCTACTTTGGTTGTATTTTCCGCTCAAGACTCCGCCACCGAGAGGCGAATAGGGAAGCAAAGAAATATTTTCACTTTTACACACGCCGCTGATCCCATCGAGATCACGACGATTGAGAAGCGAAAAATTGTTTTGTACCGACTCAAAACGGGCTAATTTTTCATATTTTGAAGTCATTAATGCTTTCATTATCCCTGACGCCGTATCGTTGGACGTGCCGATGTAGCGCACTTTTCCGCTTTGCACCAATGAATCAAAAGCTCGCAAACTCTCTTCGATAGGGACAATCGGATCGGGCCAGTGCATCTGATACAAATCAATGTAATCCGTCCCAAGCCGCTTAAGCGATCCTTCAACGGCACGTTCGATGTGAAATCGGTCGCATGCGGTGTATCCATGACGTATCGGCGGAACAAACCACCCCGATGCTGCACCGGCTACTTTCGTCGCCAAAATGAGACTGTCACGCGGCTTGGTTTTGAGCCATCTGCCTACCATCTCCTCAGTCAAACCGGCCAGTTTTGCTTCAGGAGGGACAGGATACAGTTCCGCCGTATCGAAAAAATTTACCCCTGCATCATACGCTTTGTCCATAATAGCAAACGCATTTTTCTCATCGCATTGGCTTCCAAACGTCATTGTCCCCAAACAAATGGGAGATACACGTAAACCACTTCTCCCGATGTAACGGTATTGCATTGGTTCTCCTGTGCGTTTTCCGATATTGTATCGAAATTAACTTGCTGCCTTTAATGCATCGTACGCTTCTTGGAGGAGTTTAAATTTTTCCGTATATTTATTTACAATCTCAGGGCTTTGTCTGCTGACACGATCGGGATGATATTTTTTTGCAAGCTGAATATAACGTTTCTTTAAATCATGCGGCTTGCTCCCCATAGGAAGCTCAAAGATTGCATGATAACGGATCATTTTATCCATCTCATCGCTGTTAAAGCTCCAACCACTAAACTGTCCATAAAGCTTACTCATAAAATCATCATCATACGTATAATTGATTTGATAATGGAGTACTTCCCGACGATTGAGTGCTTTTTCCAAACGTGCTTTTGCCGACATCGAACCGACATCGATGTAAATTTGATTGCTGCTACTGCTGAGCACCATGCTCGAAAGCTGCTGTTTTAAGTAGCGTATGACCCAGCGATTGTTGTCTAAAAATGTTATTCTTACGCGGCTTGGACCAAAAGCAAAAAGCTGCACATCAACTTTTTCTGCTTTGCGATAGGGTATCTCGATGCGCACAGCCGCACTTTTACACTTTTTCAGAGAACGTCGGTAAAAAGGGCTTGAGAGGTCATTGGCTTTGGTGTAGTGATCGGTGAGGGTATCGAGGAAATCTTCTTTTTGTTCCGATGAAGCGTCATTATTGAGGACCAAAACCCCATTGTCCAAAAAGAGGGTATTTTGAATGTGATGATCGAAAAATTCTTCCATCCACGGCTCTTCGAGGGTATTAAAACCCCCTTGGACAAAAATAGCATTATTGCGCAAAACGACTCTCACGGATACCCCCGTTACGATAGTATTTGCACTAATTAAGCAAAAAAGGTTCCAACTACTGTTTTACGATCTCTCCATAGCACTCAGGTCGGCGATCACGGATGAGCCCCCAGTAGTGACGATGTTCACGAATTTCTTTTACATCAAACTCGCTGTACAAAATTTCCTCTTGATCGCGTGACGCTTCCGCCACTTTTTCTCCTGTATGATCGGTGATAAATGAACTGCCATAAAATGTCAGCGTGCAGCTTTCCCCTGCCTCTTCGCCAATACGATTGGCGGCAATAACCGGGATGATGTTCGCAGCACTGTGCCCCATCTGAACACGCTGCCAATGGGATGCCGAATCCACCCCGATTTCAGGTTCACTTCCAATAGCGGTAGGATAGAAAATCATATCCGCACCCATGAGTGTAAGGCAGCGGGCCGTTTCCGGGAACCACTGGTCCCAGCAAATGCCGACTCCAACATTGCCATAACGGGTTTTCCACACTTTAAATCCCGTATCTCCAGGTTCAAAGTAAAATTTCTCTTCATATCCAGGACCGTCAGGAATGTGCGTTTTACGATAGTTTTCCATAATAGTACCATCTGCATCGATCATCACGAGAGAATTAAAATATCTCTCTCCGTCGCGCTCGAAATAGCTGACCGGTAATACAACGCCTAACTCTTTTGCTAAAGCGCTAAAATGCTCGATCAGTGGATTCTTTTCGCGTGGCTGCGCCCATTCAAAATACTTTTTATCCATATCCTTGCAAAAATAATGCCCCTCAAACAACTCGGGTATCAGCACAATATTCGCACCGTTTTGAGCAGCTTCGCGCACCATTGCCTCAGCTTTGGCAATATTAGCAGATTTTTCATCCACCATTTGCATTTGTATTGCGGCTACTTTGACCATAGAGAGACCTCGAAAAATGATTTTATTGATTATAACAAAAGAAGATTACAGCTTTTCATCTTCATAAATAACAAAGCCAAATTCACAACACTTCACCTTTCTACGCAGGAACCTCAAAGAGGTTCTTGTACCCTATCGGGTGTGGGAAAAGTTACATACTGTTTTTGGCTTCGATTCCCAGAAGTGAAAGTCCCGTTCTAAGGGAGAGAGCGACAACAAGAAGAAGTTTAAGCAATTTTACTTCATCCTCATTGCCGATAATACGCGTATCGTAGTAAAATTTGTGCAATTTAGCGGCCAGCGCTTTGAGATAATCGGGAAGTTTTTGCGTCTGGCGCGATTCAAAGGCATCCTCGATAATCTCCGGAAGCAGCAACGCTTCAAACAGCAACCCATCCGCATCCGCACTCAATCCATGAAGCTTAGATGCCATGATGGTACTTAAATCCATTTCACTCTTGGAAACCAAAGTTTGAATTCTGGCATGCGCATATTGGACGTAATAAATCGGATTCGAGCTGTCTTGACGCTTGAGCTCTTCGATATCAAACTCCAATGCCGTATCGCACTTCTTGCTTGCAAACATAAATCGCAATGCATCCGCACCAATCTCTTCAACAACGTCGCTCATCAAGATAACCGTTCCGGCACGCTTTGACATCTTAAACGGTTCACCGTCTTTGAGAAGGCTCACCATTTGGGAGAGCTGGACTTCGAGTTTTTCAGGATCATACCCCAAGAAGTTTACCGCCGCTTTGACCCGGGCAATATAGCCGTGATGATCGGCGCCCCAAATATTGATATAATCCTCATACCCGCGCTCAAATTTTTGATTGTGATAGATAATATCCCCTGCAAGATAGGTAGGACGGCCATCGTCACGAACCACAACACGGTCATGATCATCGCCAAAATTAGAGGAGTGGATAAAAGTTTTCCCCTCATTTTGGTACACACCATCGCCCATTTTTGCCATAACGCGATCCCACTCACCGTACAGTGACGCTTCACCGACAAACGTATCAAAATGGACGTTAATCGCTTTAAGATCATTGATAATAAGCTCTAATATTTTGTCTTTGGCCCACATCGCGAGCTCTTTTTGACGACTCTCATCGCGAAGCGCATCTTCACCAAATTGAGATTGAACCTCTTTTGCCAAATCGCTCAAATACTCACCGCGGTAGTATTTTTCAGGCCACTCTACCTTTTCACCCAATAAACTGCTGCGCCCTTCGAGTTGAAGGGAAGTACCGAGTAAATCAATTTGATTGCCTGCATCATTGACGTAGTATTCTGCGGTAATATCATACCCCAAATGACGACCGAGACGCAGCAATGTATCACCATATACAGCACCACGAGCATGTCCGATATGAAGAGGGCCTGTTGGATTGGCACTGACGAACTCTAAGAGTATTTTCCCTTGTTTATCATCGCTTCCAAATTGTTCGCCATGAGAAAGTGCCCATGAAGCATACTCATCCAAAAAAGTCTCGGAAAGACGAAAATTGATATAACCCTTGACCGATTCAATCGCACTGAATGTCGATTCATCTCCAAAAGAGGAAGCAATCTCTTCTGCAATAATCATCGGTGATTTTCGAAGTTCTTTGGAGAGAGAGAAAGCAATGGGGGTAGAGAAATGTCCAAAAGAACGGTCTTTTGGCTTTTCGAGGATAACGTCGCAGTTAAATTTATCGCGCAAAAGCGCGCTGACTCGCTGCTTCAAGACTTACGCTTGTTTCGTAGTTTCGCTTGGAGCTTCTACGATAGTTGCCGTAGGTGTCTCTACTTGCTTTGGAGTTTCAGGAGTTGTTGCTGCAACGTCTTCAGCTTTATCGTCTTTCATCTCTTTTTTGAAATTACGGATACCTTGTCCAATACCTTTTGCAAGATCAGGGATCTTTTTTGCTCCGAACAGCAAAATAACAATTCCAAAAATCAATAATAATTCAGTTCCGCTTGGCATACTCATGTGAGAATTCCTTATGTAAAATTAGTTCGTGTAGTATAACGGCTCATTGCTGTAACGGCCCTTATACCTTTTTACTCTTGTGCTGCCCACAATTGGACAAACTCATTGATTTGCTGTGTCGGTATTTTCATCCGGGCTGCTTTGGCAATGGAGATTAAGACCTTTGCTGCCTCCTCCAAATCATCATTTACGACTAAAAAATCATATTCGCTGATCCGTTGCACTTCCCGTATTGCCATCTCAAGACGCTTGGCAATAATCTCTTCACTGTCTGTGCGACGATTGTAAAGTCGTGATTTCAGCTCTTCGAGTGTAGGAGTTGTGATAAAGACCGATGTTGTAATATCAGAAAGACGGCTTTGGACCGCATCATGCCCCTGAACATCGATGTCAAAAATAACCAATTTCCCTTCTTTGAGCGCTTTTTTGACAGGACTCAGCGACGTTCCGTAATAGTTCCCATGCACAAGAGCATATTCCAAAAACATCTCTGCTTCAATCTCACGCTTGAACTCTTCTACAGACACAAAATGGTAATGAATTCCATCCGTCTCACCTTCTCGCATCGCACGTGTCGTAGTAGAAATCGAAAAGTACGTCGCCCCTATATGATCAATAATCCGTGAGATAAGAGAGCTTTTTCCCGCTCCGCTGGGTCCCGATAAAACTAAAATCGCCCCACTACTCGTATTCACTTATCATTTCCAAAATTAATGTTAATATTAATGCTAAGCCCTTTAAGCGTTTTCGCTACGTCTTCGTTTGAAAGTGCTTTTAGGAGTGCTTGCAGCGTCTCTATCCCTTCGGCAGGGGTGTTAGTCTTTTCGCTTTGCTCGATTTGTGCATCACGTTCACCCTCTTGTGCCATTGCCGGCATATCTTTTCCCATGGCTTCACTGAGGGCTTCTATGTTCAACGATAAATGCTCTCCAGACCCCACACGAATCTCCGGTTCCTCGTCAAGTTCTTCGCCGATAGCCAGTTTGATTTCACGCTCATCAATGGAATCCAGCCCGTCCATCCCTTCTAACTCATCCATTTCATCGAGGCTTGTGAAGTCATCACCCGCGCTCAGTTCATTTTCCAAACCTTCTAAATCAAGATCCGAAAAATCCATATCATCCAGCGTGCTCTCCAGATCTTCTGCACCCAACTCTCCGACCGCTTCTTGGATTTGTTGCTCGAGATCCTCGAACTCATCATCGCTTAACGGAGAATCCAGAGGCTCATCCAGCAATGCGTCAAATGCATCTTCCTCAATCGTCTCATCTTCGTTAGCTATCTCTTCCATCAGCGTATCATCGTTTTCTTCTTGGACATCTTCCTCCGGCATTAACGCTTCCAGATCCATCTCATTCATGAAATCGGCCAAATCATCCTCTTCTTCCGCCGATGGTTTGGATTCATCAAGCAGATCAAGAAGATCATTATCCAAATCTTCCATACTCAAAGAATCCGGCAACTCATCCATACTCGACTCAAATACCGTATCGTCCAGCACAAAGTCATCCTCTATCTCATCCGTATCATCCAAAAGGTCTTGAAGCTCTTGTACCTCATCTTGGTCCAGTACATTGGTTTTTAACGGAACTTCTTCGCCTGACAACTCTTCCAGCTCATAGTCATTCAAGGTATCGCTTTCATCGTCTGTATCTACTAGCATATCCAGATCATCGACTGCATATCCGCTGCCCAATATGTTTTCATTCTCTTCTTCTGCCGGTGCAGATATCTCTTCATTTTCTGCTGCACTTGGGAGAGATTTTTCGATCCCTACAAACAGTTCCACTAAATCCGTTGGCAAGAAAGGTTTATTGATCACTTTATCGAATCCGGCAGGAACAGCTGCTCCCCTCGTCGCCATAAGCAGGCTTGATTTATACTCGATTTTTTCTTTTAACGCAGACATCACTTCATCACTGTAATTGGCATCATCGACAATCAATAAATCATACTGCTGATGCTCGATCTCATCGACAGACCAAACAACACTCAAATCATCTTTTGTCTTTTGTGCGCTCAATGCAACCAATTTTCGTACAACTGGATTATCATTCAATAATAAAATTCTCATAATAAATACTGCCTTCTTGATGTTGTGTCCGCTAAATGGTATCATTGTAACCAAAAAAGAATAAAATGATAAAACTTATCGCTCTATTTTTGACATTAAGCGTCGCAAATGCTCAAACTCTCACCTATATGCTTCCCGATGACAAAGCGCTCTTCGAACAGGCGCTTATCGGGCACCTTAAGAAAGCGAATAAAGAGGTCATCATCCTAACACCGATGCTTCATTATGACGTATTGCGTACTCAACTTATTCGCACGATCAAAAATGGGATCAACCTCACCATCATTGCTCAAAATCCTGCCCATGACTCCCTGAAACTCGTAGCCTATCGTAATGTCGAACTTTATTCGTATCATCCGCGCCCTTTGAGTGATACATTGATTGTTATTGATGACACCGTATGCCATCTGTCGGGAGCATTGGATGAAGAAGAATTACTGCGCAAAACGCAAAATATTCTGTGCAGCGATGAGGCTGAATTGCGTCAAGGAATACAAAAAAATATCGCTAAAACCCTGACTCGATCGAAGCTCTATTTAAAATAACTTTCCTAAAGAATCGAATGCGCTTTGCATCTGTGAACTTACAATCATCATAGTCGCTGTCAAAGTTGCCATCAACACCAAAAAAGCAACACCGATTTTAATCGGCATACCAATCACCAGCAAGTTAAACTGCGGCATCGTTTTCATCAGCATCCCAAAAATAACATCGGCAAGCATTGAGAGTGCCGTAATCGGAAACGCGATCATAAATCCCACAACGAACATATTGAGCATGGCGTGCATGATGTATTTGAAAAGCTCCGGAGTCAGCATAAATCCGCCCAACGGAACGGACGCAATCGACTCCGAGGCAAACAATAAGATCCAATGATGCATATCCAGGGCAAGCAATACCATCAAGGAGACAAGGGCTAGAAATTGTCCGATGATGGGCATCGACACGCCCGATTGAGGATCGATGGCCGATGCGAGTGAAAACCCCATCATAAAGGAGATTTGTCCTCCCGCAAACGTGATAACGTGATACGCAAGCTGTAATATAATCCCCACCGTCAGTCCAAACAGCATCTCTCCCAAAATCGCCACCGTCAGCGTCATCGCATCCAGTGGAATTTGCAACGGCGGCAATGCGCCAAAAAAGAAAATCGTAAAGAAAAATGCCATAGCGGCTTTCACCGACATAGGAATATTGGCGTGGGAAAAGATAGGAACCGCCATAAATAAAGAGCTAAAACGGGTAAAAAGGAGGATAAACGCAGCGGTGCGCCCTTCACTAAAAATCTCAGCCCACTCCATAAATTTAGTGTCCTTTCACTAATGCACCGTCAACCATTCGATAGACATGGTCACAGCGTGCCGCCAATACTTCATCATGGGTGACAAGCACCATTCCTGCATCATGCTTGGTTAAATAGTCCATAAAAAGATCCATCACTTCCGCAGCCGTCGCATGATCCAAATTTCCCGTGGGTTCATCGGCGAAAATAAGACGCGGTTTTTTAGAGAGAATCCGTGCAATGGAAACCCGCTGCTGCTGACCCCCTGAGAGTTCGGTCACTTTTTGCTCAATGACGTGGTCTATCCCTAAACGCTTCAAGAGAGCTGGCTCGATTTTTTCTCCTGCCAAAATTGCAGCAACTTCAAGATTTTCATAGGCGCTGAACCCTTTGAAAAGATAATGGCTTTGGTAAATAAGCCCCAAATCATGACGGCGCAAGGCTACAAGATCTTTATCGTTAAGTGAATAAATATCTTTTCCAAAAAGTTCGACATTTCCGCTGTTGGGTTTTAAAAGGGAGGAAAGAATATGCAGAAGAGTTGATTTCCCGCTGCCGCTTACACCGACAATAGCAATCGATTCACGCGCATGTAACTCTAATGAAATATTATCAAAAAGGGGATAATCAAAACGATGCGATAAAGAAGTTGCTTTTAAAAGGTTCATAAGAGAATTATAGAGGAAAAGAAGTTAAAAAAAGGGGTTAAAAAAGCGAAAAATCCGCTTTTTTAACATTACGCCATTTGAGCTGCGACTTCTTCTGCGAAGTTGTCCACTTTTTTCTCAAGGCCTTCGCCTACTTCGTACTTGATGAACTCTACGATTGTAGCGGTTCCACCATGTTTTGCCGCTTCTTTTTCAAGTGCTTGCGCAACCGTCAAAGAATCGTCCATAACGTAGTTTTGATCCAACAATGCAAGCTCTTTGTCCAATGTTGTATTGTCTGCCACAAAACGAGCCAATTGACCAGGGATGATATTTGCCCAGATTTTTTCAGGCTTTCCATCTGCTAGTAATTTTGCTTTGATCGCTTCTTCAGCTTGTGCCATAACTTCCGGAGTCAATTGAGACATAGAGATGTATTGAGGAACGTTTTTCAATGGTTTTTTCAAACGTGCTAACTCTTCGTTCTCTGTTTTGATCGCTTCGATACGACCGATTGTCTCTTCTTCAACGAACTTAGGATCGAAATCTTTGTAGCTCAATGTTGTTGGTTTCATCGCGGATGCATGCATTGCGATGTTACGTACCATTGGGGCAAGGATTTCTGCTGTTTTTTGAGAATCACATGTGATCGCTACCAAAACACCGACACGGCCGTTTGTGTGAACGTATCCGTTAACACATCCGTGCTCAGCCGCATTAAGAGTTACAAAACGACGTGTTACGATTTTTTCACCGATACGCGCTACTTGAGCGGTAAAATACTCAGAGAATGTACCTGTTTCGTACGATGTTTCGTTCAACTCATCAACCGTACTGACACCCGTCGTAAAGACGTGCGCAGCTGTGTTGCCGACAAGAGCGATAAATCCGTCATTTTTTGCAACGAAATCAGTCTCAGAATTGATCTCTACCAAAGAAGCAGAGGTAAATGTTTCCGAAACTTTAAGACCCAAAAGTCCTTCAGAGGCAACACGATCCGCTTTTTTAGCGGTTTGAGCCATACCGCGGTCGCGTAAAAACTCTTTTGCTTTTTCCATATCACCATCACACTCAGTGAGGGCTTTTTTACAATCCATCATAGGCGCATCAGTCGCCGTACGAAGGTCTTTGACCATTGCTGCTGTAACGTCTGCCATGATTACGCTTCTTCTGCCACTACTGCAACAGGTGCCTCAACAGCTGCTGCTTCAGGTGCCATTTCTTCTTCAGTTACTTCTTCGTCGTTACCGCCGTTACGAAGTGCTTTACCTTCATTGATCGCTTCTGCCATTTCTTTACAGAAAAGTTGGATTGAACGGATCGCATCATCATTTCCAGGGATTGGAATGTCGATAACGTCCGGATCACAGTTCGTATCAAGTGGTGCAACAACACGGATACCGAGGTTACGTGCTTCTTGAACCGCGATGTGTTCTTTTACTGCATCGATAACAAACATCATGTCTGGCAATGTTTTCATGTTACGGATACCGCCAAGGTATGCGATCAATTTGTCTTTTTGACGACCCATCATCAACGCTTCTTTTTTAGTCAAAAGGCCGATTTGTCCGTTTGCTTGCATCTCTTCGATGATTTCAAGCTTGCGGATTGATTTTTGGATTGTTGGGAAGTTTGTCAACATTCCACCCAACCAGCGGTTGTCAACGTATGGCATACCACATGAGATTGCCGCGTCACGAATCGCAACACGCGCTTGTTTTTTAGTTCCTACGAAAAGAACCGTTTGTCCCTCAGCTGCAGCATCAAGAACGATTTGGTATGCACCACGGAAAAAACGCAATGTTTTCTGAAGATCGATGATGTAAATGTTTTTACGAACACCGAAGATGTATTTTTTCATCTTTGGATTCCAACGACGTGTTTGGTGACCGAAATGTACACCGCACTCTAAAAGGTCTTTCATAGTTACCATAATGTAACTCCTGTATTAAAATAGTTTGTTCTTCGTTTTCTTGGGCGATCATCAACAGAGCCGACGAAACATCGGATGCACTAGAACATATGGAGCGCTTGCGAATTTTTACTCACGTCATAAGAGGAGAGAAAATCGGGCGAATTTTACTGAATATCCTCTTAAATTTAGCTGTATTTACCCATAGTGTGTAGTTTCGTCACACTATTATAACTTTTACCCTGGCTTTCAAATTGATTTTATATAATTATTGCTAATATCATTGGCAGTAATGCGCGTGCATTCATCAGTGAAGAACACCCAAAACAAAGACTTAAGGAGTCAAAATGAAACAACGATTTTTAGGATCCATCGTCGCTGCAGCCCTCATCACCACTACGGTTGGTGCGGATGATACACTTATGCAGCGATTTGATAAAATGGAAAAAGAGATGAATGCTCTCAAAGCTGAGATCAATTCTCTCAAATCTGAGAAAGAGGCTGCCTCTAGAAAAACAGCCGTTGTTTCTGCTCCAACAGAAGAAAAAACCGTCATTGCTAACAATGAGGATGTTTCTAAAGAGATCGATGATATCAAAGACCAACTAAGCAACCTCAACAAAAAAACCAATGGAAACAATCTCAAATTCGGTGTTGATTTCCGTACCAGCTACGACAATCTTCAATATGAGATGGCGGATGGAAGCAAACAAAAAAATGATGCGCTGTTTAGCAACCGTTTGTGGCTTAACATGAACTATGCGGCAACGAAAAATTTGAGCTTCACCGGACAACTTGCTTACAATAAAACTTTTGGCGAAAGATCAATGACACCTGCCGGTGCTCCGTTTGATGGTTTTGACTGGGTAAGTGGCGAATCGGCGTACGATGATACCCTCCGTGTCCGTTCTGCCTATTTCTTTTACAATGACGATGAGTTCTTCGGCGCTGATATCCCATGGACGATCAGTGTCGGTCGTCGCCCTTCTACTGAAGGGCACCTCGTCAACTTGCGTGATGATGTAAAAGCCTCTTCCCCTCTTGCCCATACCGTTAACGTCGAATTTGATGGAGCAAGTGCCAAATTCGGAACCGAAGAACTTATCGGTCTCGATGGTTCGTATTTCAAACTCTGTGCTGGTCGTGGGATGAGCAATGCCGAAGCGCGTTTTGATTCTACCCCCTACAGCAGTAAAGATGCCCAAACCAACAACGTTGATATGATTGGGATTATTGTCGTCCCATATGATGATAAACAATTCAGTACCGGATTCCAATATACCTACGCCAACAATTTAATTGATATGGCTAATCCTCTTGATCCTTCACAAGGCATGGAAACAGTCGGAGGTCTTCATACCGCAACAGCGTTCGCAATGGTCAACGGTATCGGCGATGGATGGAGTGACTTCTTAGATGATTCGACCCTCTTTGTTAGTGGGGCTATGTCTAAAACAGATCCATATGAAGGAACCGGAAAACAAGGAATGCTTGGTTCTTTTGAAAGCCAAACGGGTTACAGCTACTGGATCGGGACACAATTTCCATCCCTTATCAGTGATGAGGGTCGATGGGGTGCTGAGTTTAACCACGGTTCACAATACTGGCGTCCGATTACCTACGGTGAAGACACTTTGATCGGTTCTAAGATCGCCGCACGTGGAGATGCATACGAAGTCTATTTCACTGAGCCGTTAGTAGATGACATCTTAACCTTCCAGCTTCGCTATACTTACATCGATTATGATTACAGCGGAAGCAACGGCTTCTTCGGAAGTATGACTGGTACTCCAATGAGTATGAGTGATGCAGTTAATGCCGGATATGGTGCTCAAATCGTTAATAAAGCACAAGATATCCGCGCATATATTCGTTATAAATTCTAATTCTTTTTTCGTTCGTGGTGAGCCTGTCGAACCATGTGCGAAAACCGTTTACCCTTCGATAAACTCAGGGCGAACGGTTTTATACTATCCTTGTAATCTAACCAACTCCTCTTTCACTTTCGCCACATGATCTTTTACTTTGACACTGCTCCATACCGCTTTGACAATCCCTTTTGGGTCGATGATGTACGTTGAACGGACGATCCCCATATACTCTTTGCCGTAATTCTTTTTCATCGCCCATACACCATACGCTTGCATCATCTGCGTTGTCGGATCACTCAACAAGGTAATCTCTAGATTTTGTTTCTCGATGAAATTACGGTGCGCCTTGGTCGTGTCGGCGCTCACGCCCAGAATAATCGCTCCCATGTCATCATACTCATCCACAGCTGCGGTAAATTCGCATGCTTCCATTGTACATCCCGGAGTAGAATCTTTGGGATAAAAATACAATACGATCCATTTACCGCGTAAATCGCGCAAACAAATCTCTACGTCGTCTTGATTACTCAAACAAAAATCGGGGGCGGTGCTTTCTAGTTCTAACATTTTCTTTTTCCTTATTTAATATCTATGAACTTTTCTTTTTAGAAAGAAAAGTACCAAAAGAAAATCGCTTCCACAACAAATCGCTTCCGATACGCTTTCGCACGTCTGCAAGCGATCGGGCTTTTTGTATGTTGTGGAAGTACTAGTAATATATAAACTATAAAATCACAATAGATTTGATTTCCGTAAACTCTTCGATAGCGAATCTCGGACCTTCCCGTCCTACACCGCTGAGCTTTACCCCTCCATAAGGCTGAATGTCAAAACGCAGCGTTGGCATATCGTTGATCACCACTCCACCGGCATCCAGTTCCTCTATTGCTTGAGTGGCATGGGCCAAATTATTGGTAAAAATCGAAAACTGCAAACCATACTCTGAATTGTTCATCCGCACGATGGCATCATCGATTCCATCGACTTTGACCAAACTAACGATTGGGGCAAATACCTCTTCGCAGACAATCTTCATCGATTCTGTCACATCCGCCATCACGCACGGATAAAAAATACGCCCCTCGCAACGTGGTGGCGTCAAGGCACGTGCCCCCTCAGCAATCGCACTCTCTACCCAGTTCATCGCCCTCACGGCCGCTTCATCATTGATAAGCGGTCCTAAAAACGTATCCTCATCGTACGGAGAACCGACAACCAGCTTCGCAGTCGCCTCCGCCATTTTTTGTGCAAACGCATCGTAAATACGGCTGTCTACGTAAATGCGCTGCAATGAAATACACACCTGCCCCGAATTGACAAACGCGCCAATGGCACAACGTGACGCCGCGTATTCCAAATCAGCATCGGTATCGATGTACGTTGCCGCATTTCCGCCCAGTTCCAAAGAGACTTTTTTAATCCCTGCCGTTTTCGTAATGATATTTCCCACGCCAACGGAACCTGTAAAACTGATCACGCGAGGGATGTCGCTGGTCACCAAGGCGCTGCCTACTTCAACATCACCGTACACGACACTCAGCGCATCCTTGATGGCGTAAGGACTTTCGATAAAGAGTTTGGCGAGCTTGTAAGCACAAAGAGGGGCTTCGGGGGTCGGTTTTAACACCACGGCATTTCCCGCTGCCAATGCAGGTGCGAGTTTATGCGCCACCAAATTAAGAGGGAAATTAAACGGGGTAATCGCAACCACCACTCCACAAGGAACTCTCTCCCAATACGCGTGCGCTTTGCGTCCGCTAGACATCGCATCGGTATTGATCGTCTCTCCGTGCATCGACCGCATCGTCTCAGCACTCAACGTAATGGTCTCCACACAGCGATCCACTTCAATACGTGCGTAGGCGATAGGCTTACCCACCTCATCGCAGAGCACTTTGGCGAATTCCTCACGCTGCTCTTTGAGTTTCGAGGCAACATCCAACAGCCATGAACATCGTTGATGCAATGGCGATTTTTTGGCTGTTTTAGCGGCTTCTTTTGCAATCTTCAATGCACGAACTGCATCGCCGGCACTGCATACGCCAGAGCGTGAAACGACACGTCCATCATACGGACTTAATCGTTCTATGACATCGTTCCCTTTGACCTCTTCTGATCCCATCCAAATATGTGCATCCATTGTCCCGCCCCGAATAAGAGTAAATTATCCTTTTATTATACAAATCATCACCTAAAAAGAGAAAGAAGAGGTTGCTTTAAGGAGCTTTTTGTGGTGAAAGTTTTAGAATACTTCTAACTTTTACAAGGAAGCATAATGAATTTAACCATTACCGACGGTGTCTTAGGAGAACGTCCTCCCGTCACCAAACCCCATCCTGGATTTTTTTTCGAAGTAGGCGAAGAGCGTTTCCGCAAATTGGTCAACGATCACTACGAAATGATCCGTACCAGTGATATTGCTTTTTTGTTTCCGATCAACGACGAAGATGATTTTAGCGCTGCCAAAAAACACGCAGCCGATTTTCTCATCCAGATTTGCGGAGGACCTGCCTATTTTGCCGAGTCTAGAGGTGAGCCTCGCATGGTTGGGCGACACGCACCGTTTCGTATTGATGCCCATGCGCGCAAACGTTGGCTTGAATTTTATGCCACATTGCTTCCTGAACTTGAAGCCGAAGGGATTAATCCTGAATACATTCAGTCCTTTTGGAATTATCTGGATGTTTTTTCGCTTTGGATGGTCAATACACCGACGTTCTAAAGCCCGTCATACCGAACTTGATTCGGTAGCAATATTTTTTATTGATTCCGTGTCGTAGCACGGAATGACGAGTTTGATATTACAAATTCAGTAAAAGTCCTCCAAATCCCTTAGACGCCACTCCCAAAGGAATTTTTATCCCCTCTTCCATATGATCCGCAAAAATACGTGTTAGCCAAATACGGTTTGTTTGAATGTTTTGCAATACAAGCGTATCTTCTTTATCAATGACCTCGGTGTGATAACAGCCAATAGAGACAATCAACTTTTGCGCCTCCCCCTCAGGAAGTAACACAAAATTAAGGGTTTTTTTCGTTGTGTCTATCGTTACATTTTCAACTCTTCCGTATCCTTTTGAGCTAAAATACAGCGATACAGCTGAGGTCAAAAGTTTCGAACGAAACGTGTCCAGAGATGAAGGCTGAGCCAGGCCCGATACACTCAGTAAAACACATAGGAGAAGGATCCGCAACATCACTATGACACCTTTTTTTATTGGAATTATACTTTAATCAACGTTAAATGGCATGTACGATAGAATCATCTAATTTTTCTTTTGGAGATCACCCACCATGAACGAAGCCAAAACTATTTGGATGAACGGCAACCTAGTACCTTGGAAAGAGGCAAAAATTCACGTTTTATCGCACACATTGCATTATGGCAACGGTGCCATCGAGGGGACAAAAGCGTATAAAACCCCAAAAGGGTACGCAATTTTTCGCCTGAACGATCACACTAAACGTCTTATTGAGTCCGCAAAAATGACCCTTATTACCGTCCCGTATACCGTTGAAGAACTCAACAAAGCACAAGTTGAACTCTTAAAAGCCAATGACTTTACCGGTGAAAACATCTATCTCCGCCCGATCGTCTATTTGGGCTATGGTGTTATGGGTGTCTATCACAAAGAGGCACCGGTTGAAGTTTCCATCGCGGCATGGGAATGGGGCGCATATTTAGGGGAGGAAGGGATGAAGCGCGGTATCCGCCTTAAAATCTCATCGTTTAGCCGTCCTAACAATAAATCCAATATGGGCAAAGCCAAAGCAGTCGGAAACTATCTCAACAGCCAAATGGCAAAATTTGAAGCCGTTGAAGCAGGATACGATGAAGCATTGCTCCTTGATGATGAGGGATACGTTGCCGAAGCCAGCGGAGCGTCATTTTTTCTCATCAAAGACGGAGAACTGATCACTCCGCCCAATGACAATTCACTCGTATCGATTACGCAAAAAACCGTTATCGAAATGGCAGAAAACATGGGGATGAAAGTAACCCGCAGAAAAATCACGAGAGAAGAGATTTACGTCGCCGATGAAGCATTCCTTACGGGTACTGCTGCTGAGATCACTCCGATTCGTGAAGTCGATGCCCGCGTATTGGGTGCAGGCGGACGCGGTCCTTTGACCGAAAAGATCCAAACGGCTTATTTCGACATCGTTTACGGCCGTAATCCCGATTATGACCACTACCTCACCTACATTAACTAAGGAATACACTTTATGGCAAGCGATATGAACGATTATTTCAATAAAAAGAAAAATGAAGAGAAAAAGAGTACCGGAGGGACTGGATTTACTCCTCCCAAGCCTCCAAAAATGGATTTTAACCTGAGCCAAAAAAATATGGGGATGCTTTGGGTGATCGGAGGCTTTGTCCTCCTGATGATTTTGGCGAAACCGTTTATTATTATCAACGAGGGTGAGCGAGGTATCCTTTCGACCAATGGTAAGTACAATGACCGTGCATTGATGCCGGGGCTTCATTTTCTTATGCCCGTCATCCAAAAAGTCTACATTGTCGATACGAAAGTACGCATCATCAACTATGCAGACAAGATCGAGCGCGCATCCACAGCTGGGGATGGGATAGTACTTAAGCCTGCTATCACCGTTTTAGATAAGCGGGGACTTCCGGTCACCATCGAGCTTACGGTACAATATCGTCTTAATGCACAGCTTGCAGCTCAAACCATCTCCAACTGGGGCTTTAGCTGGGAAGATAAAATCATCGATCCTGTTGCTCGCGATGTTGTCCGTAATGTCATCGGTCAATACGATGCAGAAACATTGCCAATCATGCGTAATGCGATTGCTCTAAAAATCGAAGCGGGTATTCGCGCCAGCGTTGATCGCCAGAAAAACGGTCCTGCTGATCTTGAGTCGATCCAACTGCGCGAAATCGGTCTGCCTCAAAAAGTAAAAGATCAGATCGAACGTGTTCAAGTCGCAAAACAAGAGGTTGAAAAAGCCCAGCAAGACGTCGAACGTGCCAAACAAGAAGCCTTCAAAAAAGAGACGGAAGCACAAGGTACAGCAAACGCTCTGACAATCGAAGCCAGCGCTCAAGCCAAAGCCAATCATCTCGTAGCTCAGTCACTGACTCCTGGGCTGTTAAAACTTGAACAGATCAAGGTTCAAGGCAAATTTAACGAAGCACTCAAAGAGAACAAAGATGCGAAAATTTTCTTGACGCCAGGGGGATCAACACCCAATATCTGGCTTGATAGCAAAAGTAACGACACTCAAAAAATAAGTTCTATGGGTAAGTAATCGATGAATCTCGATCACATTGACTGGAAAAAGTCCGAACTGCTCCCCGTCATCGTCCAAGACTCTACGACACTAGAGGTCTTGATGATGGCCTACATGAACCGTGAAGCATTGGAGCTTTCCCTCTCTACGTGCATCGCCCATTACTACTCTCGCTCCAAACAGCGTTTGTGGAAAAAGGGCGAGAGCAGCGGGCATCTCCAGCATATTGAGCGTTTTTTACTCGACTGCGACAACGATACGCTCCTTCTTATGGTTCGTCAAGAGGGTGTTGCCTGTCATACGGGACGGAAATCATGCTTTTTTACCGATCTTAAAACCAATGCGATCATCAGTGAGCCTTCTATTGATACCGTTGGTACGTACGGCATTATTGATGACCTTTACCATACGATATTGGAACGTAAAAATGCCTCTCCGGAGAGTTCTTGGACCGCCAAACTCCTCAGCAGCGGAGACAATGCCATCTTAAAAAAAGTAGTCGAAGAAGCAGGTGAATTTGCATTCGCCGTCAAAGACAATAATGAAAATGAAATTATTTACGAATGTGCCGATCTAGTCTATCATGTCTTGGTCGCACTGGGACACAAAAATATCTCTCCTGATCGTGTTAAACAAGAACTTGCTCGAAGAGTAGGGACAAGCGGGATAGCAGAGAAAAATTCTAGGATCAAATGAAAACAAAAATTCTCGATTTTATTCACACTCTCTCTTTGTACGACTACCTCCTTTTTGGAGGGATACTTTTTTTCTTTCTCCTTTTTATCATTTTGGCCCTTCTTTTGCATCACAGACTCAAAATCGCTATTGCTCTCATCGTTATGGCGTTTTTACTGATTACCATAGCCCCTTTTAGCGGCTACCTGTTGCTGCACAAAACCCTTTACAACCATACGCTTACGTTGACCACCGTCCAAGATCTGCAGTTTAGCGATGCATTGCTTCTGCGCGGAGATCTTAGCAACACTTCCAATCAAACATTTAACGAGTGTACGATTACTTTTGGAGTCTCCAAAACGTCTTCCATGAAACTTCTTACTAAAATGTACCCGTACACTCCCTTTCAAACACAGCGGCTGATACTGAAAGGACCCATAAAGCCCAACGAGACTCGTAACTTCAAACTGCTCATCGAGCCTTTTAATTATCCAAAAAAATTTAGCGTAACCGCTCGAGGAATATGCACATGAACACTTATTTTACACTCTGGCACTACAGTGCCGTCATCCTTATCACTCTAGCATTGATGGTAAGCATCATCGTCACACTTCGAGATCCTAAACTCTCTTCAAAGGCGTCGATTATCCTGACCTACACTCTTATTTCACTGGGATTGATGTTTGTGTCCGTCTTGACGATCGACAGCTACACAAAGAAAATACTATTATCCGATATCGATGACCATCGGTTTCTCCCCACAGAAAAAATTATTTTTACCGGTTCTGTTCGAAATGCAGGAGATTACACCATTGGGGAGGCCAGCGTAGAGATCAAAATAGTCAATAAAGGCTCTTCAGGCAAAAAAGGGACCAATGCTTTTGCTGAATTGCTTGGGGAAGAAAAACCTTCCTTTATCCTTGTTACTGAGGTGGTCGCTACAAATTTGCAGCCTGGACAGAAAAAACAGTTTCGTATCGTTATGCCGTATCCCCCTCATTTCAAAGGGTATACTCCTTACGTCCGCGTATTCGGACAATAACTAGTACTTAAGTCCTATTTTTTTCAACGCATTGTTGATGTTGCGTATTTGTGAATTTTTATCTCGGCACCATTGGGGTGCAATGAGTGAATCATCATCAATCCCTGCTGTAAGACGCTGTACGCTGATATGACGCGGTTTCGCGGCCAATGCATCGGATAAGACCTCCAAATAAAGCTCCTCGCTGATGGGGACAAATTCACCCCGAGCGTATTCATTGGCCAATGCTGTTCGCTTCACAACATAAAGCGGGTGATATTTGAGCGAATCGACCCCTAAATCATAGGCCGCTTGAGCGGTTTGAAGCATCATGTTCTTATCTTCGCCCGGAAGCCCAAAGATAAGATGCCCACACACATTCAAACCGTAATGTTTGGCTTTTAAAATGGCGTCTTTAACGCTCTTCGCATCATGTCCGCGATTGATTTTTTCCAAGGTTTCATCAAAAATAGACTGGATCCCAAATTCGATCCATACTTCTGTTTTTTGGGAAAGTTCACGCAAATAGTCAAAGGCTTCATCACTGATACTGTCCGAACGGGTTCCGATGCTCAATCCCACCACATTATCAAAACTAAGCGCCTTTTCATAGAGGGCTTTGAGTGTTTCCAGGGGAGCGTACGTATTGGTAAAGCTTTGAAAATAGACAAGATATTTTTGAGTACCATTTTGGTCGCTTAGCTTTTGGGAAAGTGCTTTAAACTGCCATTCAAGCTGTTCCAGCTGTTTTTCTAAATAGGGGTTTTGAGCAGATTCAAGATTAAGGAAAAAGCCTTTAAGCGGCTTTGCTTTATCCAAACTCGGACTAAATGAATCATTTTCGCAAAAAGTACACCCCCCTTTTGCAACATTTCCGTCAATATTCGGACAGGTAAAACCTGAAATGGAGACGGGGACTTTGGCGACTTTGCATCCAAACTTTTCACTCAAATATTGTCCGAATGTAAAAATTTGTTCGCGCATCAAAGTTCGTTTAGATAATATAATTGCCGGTAAAACACGCCGTACAATAATTTTCTTCTTTGCCGTTTACGCTCAGCAATAATCCATCATTGCTCAAATAGCCAAGAGAATCGGCTTCGATATACGCGCAAATCTCTGCGTTCGTCATGTTCGAAGCAATCAATTTATCTTTGTCAGGGGTATCAACGCCATAGAAACAAGGATCGGTCGTCGGAGGACTCGAGATACGCATGTGTACTTCAAGGGCACCGGCAGCTTTTAGCATACGGACGATTTGACGGCTGGTGGTTCCCCGTACGATGGAGTCATCGACGACGATCAAACGTTTCCCTTTGATCAATTGTTCAATCGGTGAAAGTTTCATTTTGACTTTTAAATCGCGCATCTCTTGAGTCGGCTCAATGAATGTACGTCCAATGTAGTGGTTACGCATAATCGCCATCTCAAACGGAATACCGCTCTCTTGTGAGTAGCCAATCGCCGCAGGAACACCCCCATCAGGGACAGGAACAACCATATCCGCGATCATCGGCTGCTCTTGGGCTAATTTTTTACCCATCGCTTTGCGCATCTCGTAAACGTTTTGTTTGTAGACATTGGAATCGGGACGGGCAAAATAGACATACTCAAAAATACAGTGTTTAGGGGTCGGTTCGAATACCTTAATCGATTGAGGCGCTTTCCCTTTTTCAAAGATCAAAAGCTCTCCGGGTTCAACATCACGGATGTATTCTGCCCCGATAAGATCAAACGCACACGTTTCAGAAGCGACAACGTATCCATCACCAACGCGCCCAAGGCTAAGAGGACGAAATCCAAAACGGTCACGCATCGCAAACATTTTTGTACGGCTCAAAAAGACGAGCGAATAGGCCCCTTCGATTTTTTTCACGGCATCAACAATACGATCGCTCAAATGATGCTGATCGCTTTTAGCAATCAGATGGATAAGGTTTTCTGTATCCATAAAGGTTTGAAAAATCGCCCCTTTTTTGATCAGTGCATCACGAACTTCTTTCGCATTGGTGAGATTTCCGTTGTGAACGATCGCCATCTCTCCAAGGTCATAGCGGGCAAAGACCGGTTGTGCATCGAGGATCGAGTCATCTCCGGCGGTAGAATAACGGGTGTGTCCTATCGCCATATTCCCTTTAAGGGTTGCAAGTTTTTGATTGTCAAAAACTTGTGTTACCAATCCTCTGTCTTTAATGGTGTAAAGCTTTTCACCATCGCTCGTACTGATACCCGCAGCTTCTTGCCCTCGATGCTGTTGCGCATGCAGTGAGAAGTAGGCTAATTTTGAAGCCTCCGGATGATCAAAAATTCCAACAACCGCACATTTTTCATTCATACTACGCATTTATGCTCCTAATTCCAAACAATCACTGATTGTGTACAATCCATTCTCTTTGCCTGCTAGCCATTTAGCGGCACGAATAGAGCCTTTTGAAAACGTATTACGGCTGGTCGCCGTGTGGTGAAGCTCTACAAACTCCCCTTCGTTATAAAATCCGACCGTATGTCGACCGACAATATCACCGCCGCGTAATGCCATCACGGCAATTTCGTCTTTGGAGCGTTCACCAATATTCCCGTCCCGACCGCTCACACGCACACTGTCCAGATCCAAATCTCGGGCAAGTGCAGCCGAATGAGCCAACGTAAGAGCTGTACCGCTGGGAGCATCTTTTTTGTGCCGGTGATGCTGTTCGACGATTTCGATGTCAAAATCTCTCAACGTTTTTGACGCGGCATAGACCAGTTTATTTAAAAGAGCAACACCCAAAGACATATTGGTCGCATACAAAATTGGCATTAACTCACTTGCAGATTTCAGGAGATTGATCTGATGCGCATCCATACCCGTTGTCCCGATTACAAGGGGACAAGGATTTTTCATCGCACACTCTAAAAGCTTTTGCGTCGCTTCCGGAAGTGAAAAGTCAATAATAACATCCGAACTCTTCAGCAATACATTCATATCATTGGTGACCAACACAGAAGGATCAATGGAAAAGTCAAGTTCATTTCGAACGTATACAGCACCTAGCGATATTTCACTTTCCTGGCGTAAATCTTCGATAATCAACTTCCCGACACGTCCCCCCGCGCCAAATACACCTACTCTCATCATGGTCATCTCCCGTTCGCAATAGTAAAAGTGTATTGTACCGCCTTAGACTTTAAAAGGACGAAAATCTTCTCGAGCTTACTGCTGAAGTACATTGTGCCCCCTGCGGGTAAACCTAGTGTTAATGTAGCCGATCGGGATACATTCCGATGGCGTATAGATTAATGAAAATGCTCATCCACATAGCTAATCGCCTGAAGAGCCGCAACGGCACCGTCACCGGCAGCGCTGACTACTTGCTTGGGGGCAAGGATACGCATATCACCCGCAGCATACAATCCGGCCACCGACGTTTTCATACTCAAATCGACAATTACTTCACCCGATTCATTCACATCACACAAGAAACTTCCGTCTTCTTGGATAAGAACTTGATTGTTAACGTTATTACCGATAAAAACAAATACCCCTGGAACGTCGATTTGGCGAGTCGATCCATCTTTGGCAACCACTCGAAGACCCGTAACGCCCATGGCATCCCCCAACACCTCTTCCGGTGAGCTGTTTAACACCAACTCAATATTCGCCGTATTTTTGACACGTTCGATGGTACTAGGTGCTGAACGAAAGGAGTCACGACGATGAATAAGATAGACTTTTGAACAGATTTTTGCCAAATAAAGGGCTTCTTCAAGGGCTGTATCACCGCCACCGATAACCGCTACCTCTTTGCCTTTGTAAAAAAAGCCGTCACACGTCGCACACGTACTTACTCCTCGGCCAAAATATTTATCTTCCCCGATAAAGCCTGCACGTTTTGGAGTTGAACCCGTCCCCACAATAACACTCTTGGCCAAATCGGTCTTCCCATCGGACTTATGGATCGAAAAGGTCCCATCACCATTACGAGAGACGCGCGTCACTTCAGACATTTCGTGCTTCAAACCAAAACGTTGAC